>NZ_JBFRER010000014.1:0-93572 GCF_052114405.1 Streptomyces sp. M-16
CGCCCGGCCCGGCCGGGGCCATGCCGTGCGCCTCGGGCGCGGGTACGTACCCCATGGCGGGCGCGGCCGCGGGCGGGGCGGTGAAGGCCCCGGCGGCGAAGGCACCGGCGGGGGGCCCGCTGCGCTCCAGCCGGTCCAGCCGGGCCTGGAAGGAGCGCTCGTCGTCGAAGGCGGCCGGGAGCAGCACTCGGGCGCAGATCAGCTCCAGCTGCAGCCGGGGGGAGGTCGCCCCGCGCATCTCGGTGAGCCCGGCGTTGACCAGGTCGGCGGCGCGCGACAGCTCGGCGGCGCCGAAGACGGAGGCCTGGGCCTGCATCCGCTCCACGACATCGGCGGGGGCGTCGATGAGCCCCTTCTCGCCGGCGTCGGGCACGGCGGCCAGGATCACCAGGTCGCGCAGCCGCTCCAGCAGGTCGGCGACGAAGCGGCGCGGGTCGTTGCCGCCCTCCACCACGCGGTCGACGGCCTCGAAGGCGGCGGCCCCGTCCCCGGCGGCGAAGGCGTCGATGACGGAGTCGAGGAGCGATCCCTCCGTGTAGCCGAGCAGGGAGGTCGCCATGGCGTACGTCACACCCTCGTCGGTGGCGCCGGCCAGCAGCTGGTCCATGACGGACATGGAGTCACGCACCGACCCGGCCCCGGCCCGCACGACGAGCGGCAGCACGCCGTCCTCGACCTTGGCGCCCTCACGGCCGCAGACCTCGCCCAGGTAGTCGCGCAGGGTGCCGGGGGGGACCAGCCGGAAGGGGTAGTGGTGCGTACGCGACCGGATGGTCCCGATGACCTTCTCGGGCTCCGTGGTGGCGAAGATGAACTTGAGGTGCTCCGGCGGCTCCTCGACCACCTTCAGCAGGGCGTTGAAGCCCGCCGAGGTGACCATGTGGGCCTCGTCGATGATGTAGATCTTGTACCGGCTGGACGCGGGCCCGAAGAAGGCCTTCTCCCGCAGGTCACGGGCGTCGTCCACACCACCGTGCGAGGCGGCGTCGATCTCGATGACGTCGATCGATCCCGGGCCGTTCCGCGCCAGGTCGCGGCAGGACTGGCACTCGCCGCACGGATCCGGGGTGGGACCCTGCTCACAGTTCAGGCAGCGGGCGAGGATGCGCGCGCTGGTCGTCTTTCCACAGCCGCGCGGCCCGCTGAACAGGTACGCGTGATTGACCCGGTTGTTCCGCAGGGCCTGCATCAGCGGGGCAGTGACATGCTCCTGCCCGATGACCTCGGCGAACGACTCGGGGCGGTAGCGGCGGTACAGCGCAAGGGACGACACGTCTACGAGGTTATCCGGGCCCACCGACATCGGCGGCCCGCCGACGCCCCCGGACCCGCCCCGGAACGCAAAGCGCCCCCCACGCACCCGCCAGAGCCCACTTACCCTTGCTGCCTTCCGGCCCTGGGGGAGTTGGGTGAGATAGCGCCACGTGAGGGGCTGGGCCCCACCCTAGCGGATCCCGGCCCCCGGAATCGACCCGCCCTCCGACCGATCCGCTCACCGGACCCCGCGCCGGCCCCCTCCGGAACCCAAGATCGGATCGTGTTCGCGAGCACCCCTCAACGTCTTGTATTGTTTGCCGCGGAGGATTCGCCTAGTGGCCTAGGGCGCACGCTTGGAAAGCGTGTTGGGGGCAACCCCTCACGAGTTCGAATCTCGTATCCTCCGCAGTCGCCTGACCAGGCGAAACGAAGAGCCGGGCCGCTGATCGCGGTCCGGCTCTTCGGCATGCCCTGGTCTCGGTTTTGGTCTCATTTATTTCGGACATTTTACAACCGCCCCGGCCAGGTCGGTGTCATCCGTGACGCACTGGCCGAGGCCGGGCACAAGGACGGATCCGTCCTCGCGTACACCGCAGAGTGCTCGTCGGTCTTCTACGGGCCCTTCCGCGGGGCCATCACCTCCGCCCTCCAGGGCGACCGCAAGGCCAACCAAGAGGCCCGGCGAACGCGCGGGAGTCCCTGCGGGAGCTTGCCCTCGGCGTGGAGGAGGGCGTCGACACAGTGATGACCAAGCCAACCGGGCCCTACCTCGATCCTGTACCGAGTAGAGCAGGCGATGGACGTCCCCGTGGCGGCGTACCAGATCAGCGGTGAGTTGGCGGTGATCGAGGCCGCGGCGGAGAAGGGTTGGATCGAGCGGGACCGGGTCATCCGGGAGACGCTGCTGGGCATCAAGCGGGCCGGCGCCGACACGATCCTCAGGCCATCGGGGACGGCCCGACGAAGAAGAACGTGACGGCCGCGAGCAACAGTGTCAGCAGGGTGGAGACGAGTGGCGCGAAGAACGCACGGGGGCGCGGTGTCCGGGGGCATAGATCCAGTCAATTCCCGGGGAGAAGCTGGAACATGAGTGCGCGCACTCATGTGACCGCCTTGCTGACCTGCAAAAATCTCAGGCATACGTACGTATGCGGTGCGGCGGCGCCGAAGAGGGGTGGACATGACGGACGGCGATCTCAATGTTTCGGAGGACAACCTCACGAACCTCGCGGACGACCTCGATCAGATGCAGGGTCATCTGGAGCGGCAGATCCGCGACATGGACCGGGTGGTCGACAGCATCGCGGCGGGCTGGCAGGGGCCCACGGCCGCGGCGTACCGCGCCCTGCACCGGGGAGCCGCCGAGGACGCCGTGCGTATCCGGCAGGTGCTCTCCCTCCTCGAACGGGCGACCAGGGCCTCCCGTGACGGGTTCACAGCCCAGGAGCTGGAGGTGCTGGCCGCGTTCAGGCGCGTCCAGAGCCAGGAGGACGTGTCGGCGTCCGCCGGGGAGCTGACCGTGCCGGACCAGCCGCCCGCCCCGCACAGCCGTTTGCAGGACATCTGAGAGCAGCGAGGAACAGCCCCACTATGTCGGACGACGACCGGATAACTGTCGATTTCGCCACCCTGCAGCGCCTGTCGGGGGATCTGGAGGAGATCCTCAAGGACCTCAACGAGAAGCTGGAAATGTTGTACGAGCGTGCCAAGAAGGCCGTTCTGAGCTGGGACGGCGAGGCCCGGCAGGCCTTCATCGACGAGCTGGACAAATGGGACCGCTCGGCCCAGGACCTCAAGGCCGCACAGGCCTGGCTGCACGAGGTCGTGGTCAAGGGCCACCTCAACTACGCCGCGGCGAACAGGTCCGTGCTCCAGGGCTGGGGAGGCGGCGCCTGATGGCCGGACCCACTCCGGGCCCCGGCCCGGCGCAGCCGCCCGCCGGGGGCGGCAACATCGACGTCAAGCCGTCGAGCCTGTGGACCGTCTCCGGCCAGGTCGCGGGTCAGCAGGATCCCATGATGCGTGGTGGGAACACGCTCGTGCAGGAGCTGCAGAAGTACCCGGACTCCGGTGGGGCGGGCACCAGCGCCGAGCAGTTCGCGCAGGCCTACAAGAAGATTGGCAACCGCTGGCTGGAGGTGCTGGGCAAGAGCGTGGTCAGCATCGGCGGTGTCGCCGTCGGCTTCACGGAGACCGCCAACGCCTACACCAAGGCCGACGCGGCGGCCCACCCCAAGCCCGGGCAGGCCCCGGAGCAGCGCCCGCTGCCGACGGTCATCGACAAGGACCCCAAGTTCGCCAGCGTCCCCGACATCAAATGGGGTGACGACGACGGCGGCGACGACCTGATCCGCGGTGCTATGGAGGGCATACCGGAGATCGTCCGGGACGTCCTGCAGCCCGTCGCGAAGCACGTCTTCCGTGTCGGCAAGGTGGCGGACGTACACCCCTTCCCGCAGCAGCACTACCTCAACTCGCACTGCCACAGCTGGATGAACGCCTCGGTCGTCCCGAGCAACACGGCAGCAGAGCTGACGAGGATCATCGGCACCATCACCAACCACCAGAAGGCCGACTGGGAAGCCGCCATGCGGACGTTCTGCAGCGCGCTGTGGGGCGCGACGGACTGGGGTCAGTCCGGTCCGTCCCGGCACGGCTACCAGTGGGCGCACACCACGGGCCCGCACGGCGCCAAGGTGGCCACGGGCAGTCAGCCGGTGATGACCGTCCTGAACGACGTGGCGATCAAGATCAGCGACTGCCTGCGCGAGTACGCGGAAGCGGCCGTCGAGCTGAACCACGACGTCTTCGAAGAGCTCAAGCGGGCCATGCGGGAGGCCGCCACGAGCATCATCGACGACATCGAGAAGGCCAAGGAGAAGCCCAGCCTCAAGAACATCGTGGGCGCCGTCACCAGCGTGGCCAGCGGTGTCGGCGGGGTCACCGGAATGCTGCTGAAGTTCGACGTCAACACGGTCCTGAAGCTGGACAAGGCCAAGCTCAACCGGATCGTGGACAAGTACACCGGCATCGTGGACGGCCTCACGACACGCATGAACGCGCTCCAGGACGTCTTGGACGAAGCGCACCGAAGCGCCCCGAAGTTCGAGGCCGGCGTGGCCCGCGCTCACGGTTTCGGCGCGCGTTCGCTCAACGACTTCAAACACGAGCAGCAGTGGACCGTTCCGGGTGCGAACGGCAACATCGCCTTCGACCTCGCGGCCAACGAGTACCTCGGCGGCGGCCACACCCTGGACAAGCACGTCGGCAAGACCGACGAGCAGCTCGCGCAGCGCCTGCGCGACCAGTCCAACCCAGCCGCCTCGTGGCCCGAGAACAGCAGGCCCACCATCGGCGGTTCGTCGAGCTTCAAGACGATCGCGGACGCGCAGCGGCTCACCGAGCAGAACCTGCGGTTGACGCAGTCGGAGATCGACGCCTGGCTCGCCTCCAACCCGCAGGACGGCCAGAACAAGGCCTTCGTGAGCAAGACGCCAAACGGCGAGGCCAGCGGCAGCTACGTTTCCAAGCAGCCCACGCCCAACCAGGACGGGTCCACGGGCACGATCCCCGGGACGGGCTACAAGGACCACGGCCTCAATGCGAAGGCGATCGACGTCAACTACGTCAAGACCGTCCTCAAGTACGATTCCAGCCTCGATCCGCCGTACATCATTTACACGTCGATGCCCGCGCCCCGACCGATCCCGTAGGGACTCTGATGAACCCCCTCGACAGAAGCACCTGGGACGCTGCGCTGCTACGGCTCCTGGAGGACGTCTTCGTCTTCGCCAGGAGCGGTCCGCGGCTGCACGGGGACTGGGCCGAGGACGTCCTCGCCGTCATGGAGCGGTCCGTCGCCGACCCGCGGGGCTGGTTCGCCCTGGATTCGGAGACGTTCCAGGAGGGCTGGGAGGCCGGCTGCCCCGGCTACCCGTTCCGTGTGACGGCCGCCGAGGACCTCCGCGCCGGGCTCCGGCCGATCACGGCCGGCGCCGCCGTCGAGCTGCTCGCCTCGCTCTCGCAGGAGTGGTTCTTCGAGGGCTCCCCGGTCCGGTCGCGGGAGGACCGCGACGCGGTGCTCGCGGACGCCCGGACCGTGCTGGACCGCTTCGGTCCCGAGGCGGCGTTCTGGACCTCCTCCGACCTCGCCCGTACCTGCGACGCGCCCGACTTCCTGGCGGGCGACCTCGAAGGCGGCCACCCCTTCACCGGCTACATGATGGATCTCGGCCTGATCGCGGTGTCCGCGGACGAGGTCGGGGTCTTCTGGTCGTTCAACGCGAATTGAGACAATGATCCGATGCTGACCCGATCCGCCACCTACCCCGACCGGGAGACCGCCCAGTGGGCCACCCAGCAGGTGGTGACCGCCAACGAGCAGGTCATCCACCGCTGGCTCGCCCAGGGGACGCGGGCCCGCCTCACCATCGAGGCCGCCTGGCCGTCCCGGGAGGAGCCCGTCGGGCGGGTGCTGCTGGAGGCGATGCTGCTCGCCGGGCAGGAGCCGCTCGACGTCCGGGCCGCCCGCGTCGTCCTGCGGCGGGAGCCTGTCAGCCCGTACGGGTTCGTCGTACAGACCACCGTCCCGTTCTACCCGTAGAGGCAGTGCGACCGTGTCCATGAAGCCCCTTGAGCACGACCGCCGCTACGGCGAGCTCGATCAGGTCCTGCGCGCCTACCTCGGCCAGAGCGCCGACGACACCGCCGAGCGGCGCAGCCGAGCCCTGGACGCCTATCTGCGCCACACCTGGCACACCCGGCCCTGGGCCATCGCGGAGGCGGAGCGGCAGCTGCGCGAATACAGCCGCAACCCCCCGGGACGCCTGCGGATCGACCTCGGGGAGTTCTACGCGGTCCCCGACGTGGGGATCCCCCAGTCCGCGATCGGCGACTGGCTGCTCCTGCTCGCCGACCACCTCAAGCAGAGCATCGAGGACGGCGAGGTGCCGCCGCCCACGAACCCGCAGACGCACTGGGAGTGGCACGCACGGTTCCCGGAGACCGCGCAGCTGCTGGGCGGCTGGTTCTCGCAGGACATCGTCGACGAGTTCCCCGACCACGAGGCCGCGGTCGCGGACTACGCCGCCACCACCGACCCCCAGCTCGTCGCCCGCCTCGTCGGTGAGCTCCACGAACTGATCGCCCTCCCGCTGGACGAGGGCGACTACGCCGTGGCCGCCGCGGAACTCGGCATGGAGGTCAACCCGCCCGAGCCGTTCTCGTACGGAGCGTGGTTCCAGGCGGTGGCGACGGTTCTGAGCGCCGACTGACGGCGTGGAGCGCGTGGGCGCCCGGCTCGCGCCCCGCCCGGTCTCAGTTCTGGTCTCATTCGCCCCTGTCCGGGCCCGTCCGGACAGGGCCACCCTGGACGCTCCGCCGCAGGTCAGGACGGGTACGACCTCCGCCGGACAGCCGTACGAACATTTGGAAAGCGTGTTGGGGGCAACCCCTCACGAGTTCGAATCTCGTATCCTCCGCCAGTGCCTCACCGTGCACTTGAAGACCCCGACCGGGAAACCGGCCGGGGTCTTCTGCGTTCCATGGTCTCAGTTCCAGTCTCAGTTATTTGCGGCATAACCGGACGATCCTCCACATTCCGGCTTCGATGGCCTATCCCTCGTACTCCCAAGGGTTCAGCAGGAGTGCGCCTGATCGCGCCAGATGCTTGATGTTGCGGCTCACCAGCGTCCAGCCGTTCGCCAGCGCGGTGGCGGCGATCAGCGCATCGGGTGGATCGATGCTGGTCCCGGCACTCTTGAGCCTCCGGTGAAGAGCGAGGTAGGCGAGTGCCTCCGGCTCTCCAACGGCGGCGATCCGGTCGCGGTACTGGTTACGGATCTCCGTGAGCGCTCGCTCGAAAGCGGTACGCCGCACCAGATCCACTGTCCCCTCGACGCCTACCTCGATCTCCGCGATCGTGAGGACGCTCAGGTAGAGGGCAGGAGCCGGCACCGAGCGAGCCCAGGCGATGACGGCCGGGGCAGGCTTCGGGCGGGTGGTGATCTCAGCGACCACGTTGGTGTCGAGTAGGTAGATCACGCGCCGTCCGCCGCGTCGTCATAGGGCCGCTGCCCGAACTCAAGACCCTCGAACGGGGCCGCCGTGAGCCGCTCGAGGAACCCGTCGCTGCCCAGGGTCGCCCAGCGGTGAAGCATGTCGGGCAAGGCATCGATGTCGGTGTCGGCGAGTTCGGCGTCGAAGTGCCCGAGCTGATGCTCGGGCAGAGACTCCCGGATCTCCCGGATCGTCCTCAGCGGATGAGGCTCCTCAGATCCGCGCGGCGGGAGCGGCAGATTCGGGGCAGTGCTCATGATCGGCTCCTCCACGCTGTGGTCCAGGGGCTCATGCCTGAAGACCACCCTAGGCCGGGTGGCCCTGGAGAGGGCCGAGAACGACCCGAATCCGAGCTTTGACGGGACCCATCCGCCGAGTCACCGCCGACTGCGTCCGGCCGCGACACCCACGGCACACCGAGAGTGGCTGCGCGTCGCGCCGGTCAGCTGGCAGCGGGGGCAGGCGGGTCTCAGTTCTGGTCTCATTCGCCTCCGTCCGGGGCTGTTCGGACGGGGCCAACCCGAACGCTCCGTCGCAGGTCAGGACGGGTACGACCCTGGCCGTACAGGTATACGAACATTTGGAAAGCGTGTTGGGGGCAACCCCTCACGAGTTCGAATCTCGTATCCTCCGCCATTGCTCTCACCGGGCAATACGTTGAAGAGCCCCACCGCTTGCGGTGGGGCTCTTTGCGTTCCCCGGCCGCAGTTGCCGCGGACGGAATCGTCGCGGCACCCTGCGCTTCCGCTCCGGGCCCCGCTAGCCGATGCGGTCCGCGGCCCACTCGGCCCATTCGCGGCGCATGGCGTTGAGGCGGAGGCCGTACTCCAGGGCGATGCGGCCGTGGACCGACAACGGGTCGTCGCCCCAGTCGATGGACTCCTCCAGGCGGCGCAGGTCCTCGTACTCCCGCTCGGACGTGTCCGCGAGCCAGGCGAGGTAGCCCCGCGCCTGCTCCGGGGGGAGCACGTTGAGGAAGAAGACGCGCAGCAGGAGGTCGCTGCGGGTGTTGCGCTGGGGCCTCGTCTCGGTGAGCCAGTGGCGCAGTTCGGTCAGGCCCTCGTCGGTGAGGGTGTACTCCTTGCGGCCGCGCGGGCCCTCCGCCGAGACGGCGATCAGGCCGTCGGCGGCCAGCTTGGAGAGCTCCGTGTACATCTGGCTCTGGGTGGCCGGCCAGACGTTGGCCAGTGAGGTCTCGAAGCGCTTGAGCAGGTCGTAACCGCTGGCCGGGCGCTCTGACAGGAGTCCGAGGAGGGCGTGTCGAAGGCTCATGCCCCTCACCTTACCTTCCACCCTTGACATGTCAGTTCTGGAACGTCTACCTTCGACATGTCAGAACAGGAATGTCAGGCAGACCGGGGGCCCTTTCGATGTCGTACGTCCGCACCTTCCTCCCGTGGATCGTCTTCGCGGTGTTCCCGTCCGCCCAGTGGCAGTGGGGCGCGCTCGCCGGTCTGGTCGCCGCGGTGGCCGTGACCCTCCAGCAGCGCCGGGCCGGGGCCGGCTTCGACGCGCTGATCATCGAGATCGGGTCGGCGGTCTTCTTCGCGGCCCTGACGGGCATCGCCTTCGCCGATCCGGACTCCGGGGCGCACGCCTACTCCGCGGCCCTCTCCTCGGCCACCCTGGCCCTCATCGCCGGGGGCTCGCTGCTCGTGGGCAAGCCGTTCACCCTCGGCATCGCCAAGCGCACCACTCCCCGCGAGATCTGGGGCCTGAAGCCCTTCGTCAGGATCAACACCGTCATCACCGGCGTGTGGACCGCCGCCTTCGCGGTCACGGCCGGCGCACTCGCGGCCCTCGCCCACGCGGGTCAGGGGCACTCGGCCTCCGCGACGCTGGTCCAGGCCGCCGGGTTCGTCGTCCCGATGCTCTTCACGGTCCGCTACGTCGCCGCCGCCCAGGCCAAGGCGAAGGGCGGCGACCGATGAGCACCCCCCGCCACCTCGCCGGCAACTACGCCCCGGTCCGGGAGGAACTCACCTCCCACGACCTGACCGTCACCGGACGGCTCCCCGACGCGCTCACCGGCTGGTACCTGCGCAACGGGCCGAACCCGGCCGACGCCGCCTCCGCCCACTGGTTCTTCGGGGACGGCATGGTCCACGGAGTCCGGCTGGAGGGGGGTCGCGCCGTCTCCTACCGCAACCGCTGGGTGCGCACCAGCACCTTCACCGACGGCGCCCGCGCGTACGACGAGCGGGGCCGGCGCGACCTCACCGCGGGACCGGCCAACACCCACGTCGTGCGGCACGCCGGGCGCACCCTCGCCCTCGTCGAGACGGCCCTGCCCTACGAGCTCTCCCCCGGCCTGGACACCGTCGGCCCGTACGACTTCGGCGGGAGGCTGACCACCGCGATGACCGCGCACCCCAAGGCCTGCCCCGTCACCGGGGAGCTGCACTTCTTCGGCTACGGGATCGCGGAGGCCCCGTACCTCACCTACCACCGGGCGGACGCCTCGGGCGAGTTGACGCTCAGCAGGCCGGTCGAGGTGCCCGGCCCGACGATGATGCACGACTTCGCCCTCACCGCCGGGCACGTGGTCTTCATGGACCTGCCCGTGGTGTTCGACCTCGGCCTCGTCGGCGCGGGGATGCCCTACCGCTGGGACGACGGCTACGGGGCGCGGCTGGGGCTGCTGCGCCGCGACGACCCGCACGGGCGGGTGCGGTGGTTCGACATCGACCCCTGCTACGTGTTCCACACGCTCAACGCGTACGACGCGCCGGACGGGACGGTCGTCGTGCACGGCATGCGCTACCCCGAGCTGGGGCGGCGCGCGGCGGACGGGTCCGTCGACGAGGACCGGCAGGCCGTGCTGTGGAGGTGGACGGCCGATCCGGCCACCGGGACCGTCCGGGAGGAGCAGTGCGACGACCGCCCCGGCGAGTTCCCCCGGATGGACGACCGGCTGACCGGGCTGGAGGCGGCGTTCGGGCACGTGACGTGCGGGAGCGCCCTGGTCCGCTACGACCTGCGCACCGGGGCCTCGGCCGCCCACGACTTCGGCCCGGGGCGCACGCCGGGCGAGGCCGCGTTCGCCCCGGCCGACGCGGACGGTGGCGGACCGGGCTGGCTGATGGCGTACGTCCACGACGCCGGCACCGACCGCAGCGACCTGGTCGTCCTGGACGCGGACGACCTCGCGGCACCGCCGGTCGCCACCGTCCACCTCCCGGCGCGGGTGCCGCACGGCTTCCACGGCAACTGGCTGGCCGACCCCGAGGACTGAGGCCTGAGGGRCCGGGACCATGGGGGCCGGGGACCTGAGGGCCGACGCCTAGGGGAGGGCGCGGCGCAGGGAGGCCGGGGTGGTGAACAGGTGTGTGTGGAGGCCCTGGGCCCGGGCGGCGCGGAGGTTCTCCTCGCGGTCGTCCACGAAGAGGATCCGGCCGGGTTCGAGGCCGAGCGCGCGCAGGGCCCAGGCATAGGCCTCCGGTTCGGGTTTGGCGTGGCCGATCCGGCAGGAGAGGGTGCGGACCCCGAAGTGGCCGAGCCAGGGGTGGTGGCGCTCGTAGTGGGCGGCGAGGTCCTCGGGGATGTTCGACAGGAGCGCGATCGTCCGGCCGCTCGCGGCGAGTTCCCCGATCAGGTCCACCATCTCCTCGTCGACGGCGCTCCAGCTCGCGATGTCGGCCTCGATCAGGGCGGCGGTGCGGCGCGCGTCGAAGCGGACGCCGAGGGTCCCGCCGACGGCGCTCCAGTAGTCGGGGCCGGTGAGCTCGCCGCGGTCGTAGGGTGGGCGCAGCGACCAGTACGCGTCCCGGAAGGCCGGGGCGGGCACGCCGGCGGTGGCGACGAGCCGGGCCCACCCCTCGGGGGACTGGTGGCGGGCGATGACGCCGAAGAGGTCGAAGAGCACCGTGTCGGGAGTCGCGGAAGTCGAGGGGCTCGCGGGAGTCGCAGGGTTCACGGGGTTCACGCCTTCCGTACGGTGACGCCCGCGGCCGTCAGCGCCCCGGTCTCCCCGTCCGGGGCGTCCTCGCCGGTCACGACGGCGTGCAGCCGTGACGCCGGGGTCACGTGGGCCAGGGCGGTACGGGAGAGCTTGGCGGGTTCGGCGACGGCGATGACGCGGCGCGACGATGCGATGGCCGCGCGCTTGACGGCGGCGTCGGCCAGGTCGTAGGCGGTCAGGCCGGCGGCGACGGTCAGTCCGCAGCAGCCGATGATCGCGGTGTCGAAGCGCAGGGCGGCGAGGGAGGCCTCGGTCAGCGGGCCGGTCAGGGAGAGCTCCCCGCGGCGCGGCTGGCCGCCGGGCAGCAGCAGCGTCAACCGCGGGGCGTCCGCGAGGGCGTTGGCGGCGTGCAGGGACAGCGGCATCACGGTGAGGCGGCGGTGGTGCAGGGCGCGCGCCACCTCCAGGCAGGTGGTCCCGCTGTCCACGACGACCGATTCCCCGTCCGCGATCAGCGCGGCGGCCTCGGCCGCGATGCGCCGCTTGACCTCCAGGCCGTCCTGGGCGCGCAGGGCGAAGGGGGGTTCCTCGCCGCGCAGCAGCAGGCTGCGGGCACCACCGCGGTAGCGCTCCAGCACGCCCTGTTCGGCCAGGGCCTCCAGGTCGCGCCGGATCGTCATCTCGGAGGCGCCGGTGAGCTCGGCCAGCTCCAGGACGCTGCGGCTGCCGCTCTCGCGCACCGCGTCGGTGATCTGCCTCAGTCGGTCTGCACTCATGTCCCACATTCAACACCCCTCGATGTTCGAAATGCAAGATTCCGAACACCAATCATGTTTGTTATGTTCGAATGCATGGAGACTTCCCTGCGGAACGGGCGACGGGCCACCTTTGCCTTCTTCCTCCTCAACGGCTTCCTCATGGGCATGTGGATCGTCCACATCCCCGTCGTGGAACAGCGCACGGGCATCGGCCACGCGGAGCTCGGCCGGCTCCTGCTCCTCCTGGGCGCCGGGGCCTTCCTCGGCATGCGCGTGGCCGGGCCGCTCACCGACCGCCTCGGCGCCCGTAGGGTCCTCCCGGCGAGCGCGGCCCTGTGCGGCGCGGCCGTCGTCCTGCCGGGCCTGGCCGGCGGCGCCCCCGCCCTGGCTGCGGCCCTGCTGCTGCTCGGGATCGGCAACGGCACCCTGGACGTGAGCATGAACGCCCACGCCGTCGAGGTGGAGCGCGGCTACGGCAGGCCCCTCATGTCCGCCTTCCACGCCGCGTTCTCCGTCGGCGGGGTGCTCGCCGCGCTGGCGGGCGCCCTGGTGCTCGACCGGGGCTGGAGCCCCGCCGCCGTGCTGGGGGCCACCGCGGCCGGGAGCCTCGTCGTCACGGCGGGCGCCACCCGGCTCCTGCTGCCCCGCGCCCCCGCGGACACCCCCTCGGGCCCGGCCGAAGGCAACCCGGCCGAAGGCGGCCCGGCCACCGGCGGCCCGGCCACCGGCGGTCCGGTCGCCACGGCCCGCCGCACGGCGTCCCCGCGCCGCATCCGGATCCTGGCCGGCCTCGCGTTCCTGCTCATGCTCTGCGAGGGCGTCGCCAACGACTGGAGCACCCCGCACCTGCGGGACGTCCTCGGCGCGCCCGCCGGCACCGCCGCCCTCGCCTACGGGGCCTTCGCCACCGCCATGACCGCCGGACGGATGCTCGCCGACCGGGTGTCGGGGCGCCTCGGCCCGGCGGCCGTCCTGCGCGCCGGCTCGGCCGTCGCCGCGGCGGGCCTGGCCCTGGCCGCGCTCGCCCCGGGCGTCCCGGTGGCCCTGGCCGGGTGGGCCGTACTGGGCGCGGGCCTGTCCGGCTGCGTCCCCCAGCTCTTCAGTGCCGCGGGCCACGCCGACCCGGCCGCCGCCGGGGCCAACGTCGCCCGCGTCGCGGGGCTCGGCTACCTCGGGATGCTCGCCGGACCGGCGGTGATCGGCCCGCTGACCCACCTCGTCCCGCTCGGCCCCGCGCTGTTGCTGCCGGTCGCGCTGTGCCTGGTGGTCTGCGCCGCCTCCGGGGTCCTCGCGGGGGAGCGCCCGGCGCGGACCCCCTGACCGGCGGCAGGCCCGCCCGGCGCGGTGCCGTCGTAGGCCCCGGACCTCTCGGCATGCTGAAGGCATGGATCACAGCAGCTCCGAACGGCCGGAATCACCGACCCGGGACTACTCCGGGGCGGTCTACGGCTCGCTCCTCGCCGCCTCGGTCATCGCCACGGCGGGCACGCTGGGTCCCTTCCCCCGGCTCCAGCTCGTGGTCATGCTGCTCACCACCGGCCTGGTCTTCTGGGTCACGCACGTCTACGTCCGCGTCGTGGGCGACCAGCTGGCCCATCAGGCGCTGTCGTGGGAGATGGTCCGCCGCGAGGCCCGCCGGGAGTGGCCGATCGCCGGGGTCGCGATCCCGCCGGCCGTCGCCGTGCTGGTGGGCCCGGTCCTGGGACTCGGCCCCGAGGGCACCGGCTGGCTCGCCCTCTGCGTCGCCCTCGGCGAGCAGATCGGCTGGGCCACCGTGGGCCTCGTCAGGATCGGTGCCCACGGCCGTCTGGTCGCCTTCACCGCCGTGGTCAACCTCTTCATGGGGCTGGTCCTGGTGGCCGCCAAGGTCCTGGTCAAGCACTGAGGAACGGTACGGCTACGGGCTCTTCGCGCGGGGCTGGGCGTCCGGGATCCGCTGGGTGAAGAACAGGGCGACGACCGCGGCGAGGGCGAGGACGGCGAGCGCGGCGCGCAGGCCGTCGAGCCGGGCGGCGGCGTTCGTTTCGAGGACGGCCCCGGCCACTTCCGGGCTGATGCCGGCCTGGTCGAGGGCGGTCTCCAGCTGCGCGTCCGACAGGAAGGGGACGCCGCCGGCCAGTTCGACGGACGCCTGGCTCTTGACCTCGGTGGGGACCGCCGGGTTCTGCTCGACGCCGGCCAGGAACGAGGCCGTCATGACACCGATCAGGATCGACCCGGCGAGTGCCGTGCCGATGGAGGCACCGAGGTTGGTCACGGCGTTCTGGACACCGCCGACCTCCGCGCTCTTCTCGTCCGGGACGGCGGACACCGTGACCGAGCCCAGCTGGGACGCCAGCGCGCCCATGCCGAGCCCGATCAGCAGCAGCGGGATGGTGACGATCTCCGCCCCCGCGTCCGCGTCGAGCGCGGCCATCAGGACCACCGCGCCCGCGAGCAGCGAGAGGGTCCCGAGCCGCACCACCCGGCGCGGCGAGACGTCCGGGAGCAGCCTCGGGATCAGGATCGCGGCGGCCAGCAGCGTCAGCGAGAGGGGCAGGATGCGGGCGCCGGTCTTGAGCGCGGACAGGCCGAGGGCCACCGACAGGTAGAGGGGTACGACGAAGAACACGCCCATCTGCACGAGGTACTGGAAGAAGAACATCGTCAGACCGCCCGTGAGCTGGCGGTTGCGCAGCAGCTCCGGTTCCACCAGCGGCTCCTTGCCCCGGTGCACGAGGCGGGCCTCCCAGCGGAGGAAGAGCCACATCAGGAACAGGCCGGTCAGCATCAGCCACACGACCATCGAGACGCCGAACCAGGAGGGGGCGCCGGGCTTCGGCCGGAACCATCCCCACTCGTCCGAGCGCAGGACTCCGTAGACGAAGGTCCCGAGACCGAGGGCGCAGATCACGCTGCCGACGAGGTCGAACCGGGGGCGGGTGCCGGCCGGAGCGTCCGCGATGCGCCGGGCGAGCACCAGGATGCCGAGCACGATGACGACCTCGCCGGCGAAGACCCACCGCCAGGAGAAGTACGTCGTCGCGACGCCGCCGATGAGCGGTCCGACCGCGATCGCCACGGCTCCCGCGGCCGTCACGAGCCCGTAGGCGGCGGCCCGGCGTTCCACGCCGAAGTTGCCGGCCACCAGGGCGACGATCGCGGGCAGGATCAGCGCCGCTCCCACGCCCTCCAGGAACGACCAGCCGATCAGGAGGACGGTCAGGTTCGGGGCGAGCGCGGTGGTCAGGGAGCCGCAGCCGTAGATGACGCAGCCGATCAGGAACGCGCGCTTGCGGCCGATGATCGCGCCGACCTTGCCGCCGGGGATCATGAACATCGCCATCACGAGGGTGTAGGCCGTGATCGCGCCCTGGATCCCGGTCACCGTGGTGCCCACGTCCTGGGCCACCGTCGCGATCGAGACGTTCATGACGGAGCTGTCGAGCGCCATCAGGAACTGTCCCGACGCGAGCGTGAGCAGGACCACCCGCCCCTTGGCCGTGGTCTTCGGAGTCCCCGCCGCGGTTCCCATGGCCGGATCGTCCCAGGGGTCCCGCGGGACGGCTCCCCGACCCGCCGCCGGGATACGCCGGTTGGCGGTGGGGGAGGTTCCCCCACCGCCTCCGTGTGCCCGCCGCGCCCTACGGGGCTCAGCGCGCGCCCGCCGCGACCTCCTCGGCCGTCTCCGCCGGGGCCTGCGCCGGGGCGGCAGCCCCCTCGCGGTCCCGCATCAGGACCAGGGCCAGTCCGGCGGCGGCCAGGACGCCCAGGGCCGCGGCGCCGAAGGTGGCCGACATGGCGGAGGTGAAGGCGGACCGCGCGGCGTCGGCCAGGGCCGGGTCGGTCAGGGCGGCGGCGACCGAGTGCCGGGCGGCGTCCGGGGCGGAGGCGGGCATCGAGCCGCCGTAGACGCTGCTGAGCAGGGCCCCGAGGACGGCCACGCCGAGGGCGGCGCCGGCCTGCTGGACGGTGTCGTTGAGGGCGGAGCCGACGCCGGCGTGCTCCTCGGGGACGGCGCCCATCAGGGCGGCGGTGGCGGCGGGCATCGCCAGGCCGCCGCCGAGGCCCATGACCGTCATGGCGGCGCACAGCGGCCAGAAGCCGTCGCCGGCCTCCAGGGTGGCCAGGAGCCCGAAGCCGGCGGCGATCACGGCCAGGCCGGCGGCGGTCATGATCCGGTTGCCGACCTTGTTGCCCAGGGTGGCGCCGAGGCCGTTGAAGAGCAGGGTGGCGACGGCGAGCGGGGTGAAGGAGAGGCCGGTCTCGGTGGGGCTGTAGCCGCCGACGAACTGGAGGTACTGGGTCAGGACCAGCATCAGGCCGCCGTTGGCGAAGGTGAGCAGGACCAGGGAGAAGCTGGCGCCGCTGAACATCCGGTCGCGGAAGAGGGCGAGGGGGACCATCGGCGCGTCGGTGCGCAGCTCGTGGACCGTGAAGCCGGCGAGGGCGAGCACCGCGACGGCGGCGTAGACGGTCAGGCCGTCCTGGGGGAAGGCGATGATGGCCCAGATCAGGGCGGTCATCCCGGTGACGGAAAGGGCCATGCCGGCGAAGTCGGGCTTGCGCCAGGGGCCCTTGGACTCGGGCATCAGGATCAGCGCGGCGGCGATGGCGAGCAGGGCGATCGGCACGTTCATCAGGAAGACCGCGCCCCACCAGAAGTGGGCGATGAGCACGCCGCCGAGCGCGGGGCCGCCGACCATGCCGAGGACGGCGACCGCGCCCCAGGCGGAGATGGCCTTGCGGCGCTCCTCCTCGTCGAAGACGGTGATCAGGATCGAGAGGGTGCTCGGCATCACGAGGGCGCCGCCCATGCCCATGACCACGCGTCCGGCGATGAGCTGGGCCGGGGAGTCGGCGTAGGCGGCGAGGAGGGAGGCGATCCCGAAGAGCGCGAGTCCGATGACCATCACCCGGCGGCGGCCGAAGCGGTCGGAGAGGCTGCCCGCGGTGAGGAGGAGTCCGGCGAAGACCAGGATGTAGGACTCGATGATCCACTGGATGGCTTCGGCCCCGGCGCCCAGGTCCTCGGCGATCGGCGGGATCGACACGGTCAGCACCATGTTGTCGACGACCAGTACGAGCGTGCTCAGGCAGAGCACGATCAGGATGAGCCAGCGGCGCGGGTCTCGTGCCGTCCCGCTCGTGGTGATCCCGTCCAGCGCGTCCATGGTGGTCCCTTCCCCTTCTCCCACACTGCTGCGTACACCGTTCGCTCGGTGTCGTGAACAACGTACGCCGATGCGTACACCGTTCGCAACCCCTTCCGGGGCACCCGGGCGCGGATAAGCTGCGCGCGTGCCGTCGTACTCGATCGGGCAGGCCGCGGACCTGCTGTGCGTGAGCCCCGAAACCGTGCGCCGCTGGGCCGACGCGGGGCGGCTGTCGGCGCTGCGGACCCCCGAGGGGACCCGAGTGGTGGACGGCGCGGCGCTCGCCGCCTTCGCCCGGGAACGGGCCACCGGCCTGCACCCCCTGCCCGAAACGGCCGCCGCCACCTCCGTCCGCAACGCCTTCGCGGGGATCGTCACCGCGGTACGGGTCGATGAGGTGACGGCCCAGGTGGACACGCGGGCCCCGTCTTCGACGCCCGCCGCCGCAAGGACCGCAGCCGCTACCTCCTCACCGTCAGCGGCGGCGACGGCCACCACACCGTCCTGTCCTGGGCGGAGCTGGACGACGACTTCTGCGGCAGCCCGGTCCTGCTGGCCACCCGCCTCGACGGCGAGGACCTCGACGGACCGGGCAGCCAGCTGGTGGTCCCCTCCGACCGGTGCGGGGACCGCTACGTCAGCGCCGTCACCCACGTCTGGTTCGGCACCCTGACCGTCCCGGCGCTCGTCGGGGTTTAGCGGCCCGGGGGCCCGGGGGGAGGCCCGTAGACACACGCGGCCGGCGAATGCCATGATCGCGCCGACGTCCGGCGCGGGTCCGGCGCCGGTGCCCGGGAGAGACCGTGAAGCCCTACCTCGCCCTGGCCGTGACGGTCCCGGCCCTGCTCATCGCCGCTTCCGGCACCGCGGCGGTCACCCGCGGCTGGGTGCTCCCCATGAACAGGCGCCACATCCGCAGCCCCCGCCTCTACGGCTGGGGACAGCTGCTCACCGCCTTCGCCCTGTGCTGGCAGGTGTTCGCCGGGCTGGGGATCGACGACCCCGGCACCCGGCTGTGGGGCACCCTGACGGGCGGCGCGCTGCTGGTGGCCGGACTGGTCGTGATGGTGGCGGGCCAGTTCTCGGGCCGGCACCGGCAGCCCGGCGGCGCGGCCCGCTAGACGCGCGGGCGACTCGGCGCACGACCTGGTGCTCACCGGCCGCACGGCGGCCCGGATCAAGGAATGGATCAGCGCCCCCGATCCGGGAACGCCCGCGTACGCCTCCGCCCCCCCGGCCGCCGCGCCGGTACGCGGCCACCTGGAGCCCGCTCTCGGCGCCGGTCGCGACGAGCCGGTCGAGCGTTGCCTGAAGATCCACGCGCCCCTCCTTCACCCCCGCACGCCGTATCACACACCGTCACCCTACCCATACCGTCGGTGACGGAATGGATCGCTCCTGAAGGAAGAGGCGAACACATGATGCGAGGCACGGCGAAGGTCCTCGGGGCGTGCGCGGCGGCGGCGATGCTGGCGCTCACCACCCCGGGCACGGCGCAGGCGGCCCAGGGGGTCCTGTTCATCGACCGCGCACCCCACCAGGACCCCTCGGGCTGCTACCCGCTGGGCGACTTCGCCCCGTCGGAGGTCGCGAACTTCACCGACGAGGTCGCCTTCGTCTGGTCGGGTCCCTCCTGCGACGGACGCGTGACCCACCCGGTCCTCCCGGGCCAGGTCACCGTCGCCCACGGCCGGAGCATCTTCATCCAATGATCAGGCGGCCTGGAGGGACACCTCGGTCGACTTGATCAGCGCGACGACGGAGGAACCGGCGGCCAGGCCGAGGGCCTCGACGGCGTCGGCGGTGATCGCGGCGGTCAGCCCGCCGCCGTTCACGTCGACCTTGACGGAGGCCATGGCCGGCCCGGCGGCGATGCCGACGACGGTCCCGGCGATCTGGTTCCGGATGGACAGCCCCTCGACGGGCCCGGTCGCCAGGGCCACCTCGGTGGCCTTGACCAGCGCCTTGACGGAGGACCCGGCGGCGAGGCCGAGGTCCTTGACGGCGTCGAGGGTGATGGCGGCGGTGATGTCCTGACCACCCTCCAGGCGGACCTTGACCGTCGCCATCGCCTCCCCGGCGGTGACGGCGGTGACGGTTCCGGCGATCTGGTTGCGGATGCTCAGGCTCATGGGCGGTTCGACCCCTTACGTAGACACCTCGCGCGGCCCGGGACGAACCGCACGGGATCGACGCTATGCGGCCCCGCCCTGACCCTTCTTCAGCCCCTCGCATCCGCGAACCAGAACCACCCACACGGCTGGTTCCTGCGGTTATCCCAGGTCAGAGGCGTACGAAACGAAGCCGGCCCAGGCGGTGTCACTGACCGCGAACTGCGGGCCGGGAACGGCCTTGGAGTCCCGGACGTGCACCGTGCCGGGGGTGGTGGCCACCTCGACGCAGTCGTTGATGTTGCTGTTGGTGCTGTAGCTGCTCTTGAACCAGAGCAGTTCGGAAGCGCGGATCATGTCTCTCCCAGCAATTTCTCGATGACGACCCGAGAGTCCCCTGGTGTCAGAGCCTGGGATCGGATCCTCCCGTATTGCATTTCCAGCACCTGGAGTTGCTTGCGGCTGGAGATGGTCCGACCGTAGAACGCGCCCTCGGAACGTCCCACCCCCGTACCATCCGCGAACTTCAGCAGCTCGATGCTTCCCGACATACCAGCGTGAACTTCGCAGTCCATCGACATCACCTGCACCGTGACGCTGCGCAACTCGCTTACTTCCAGGATTCGTTCAAGCTGCTGCCGCCAGACCATTGTGCCTCCGATGCGGCGCCGTAGCGAGGCCTCCTCCTGCACCATGGTGATGGCAGGTGCGGGCACGCGCTCGAAGATGGACCGCCGCGCCATCCGTCCCGCCACACCATGCCCCACCTCTTCCGCCGTGTACGAGGGCTGCCTCGATTCGAAGAGCGCCCGCATGTGGGCTTCGGTCTGAAGCAGGCCGGCAATGTTGTGCGTGCTGTAGTGGCAGACCTCGATCGCCCGGCCTTCCATCTTCCAGATCGCTCGGACCTCCTTCGGATATCGGACTCCCACCAGGTCCTCCTTCATGGCCTTGATCAGGCCGCCGGCCTTAAGCGCCTCGTCCACCCGGTCCAGATACTCCGGCTTGGCGATCCGCTTGCCGCCCTCGACCTTGTAGATCAGGTCCTCGCCGTAGCCGATGAGGGTCGCCAGCTCGGCCACCCGCATGCCCAGCGCTTCCCTCCGCGCCCGCATCTGCCTGCCGAGCGCCGTGACCACAGCTACGCCCTGCGCGTCCCCCGGGTCCACGGACCAGCTGTGCTCTTCGAACCCGTCACTGCCCATTCACTCCCACCTCCACCAACAGGCCGTACCCGCGAGCCCGGTTCGGACTGCCTGGACAGGCTTGGACAAGCACTGGACAGACCTTCTACGGACGGGCCGATTCACTTCACAGAGGTAGCACGCTCAGCCACGCTGCGTGACATGAATGCTCATCTCCACTGCACCCTCCAGCTGTCCGCCAACCCCCGCGCGGCCCGTCTCGCCCGGCTGCTCGTCGTCGAGCAACTCCGGTCCTGGGGACTGCCCTTCGAGGACGTCGCCCAGGTCGTCGCCGAGCTCTGCGCCAACGCCGTCACGCACGGCCGCGTCCCCGGGCGGGACTTCCGGCTGGAACTCAGCGTCATCGACGGGGGCCGCGTACGGGTCGAGGTGCACGACAGCCGGGGCGACGAGCCGCCCGGTGAGCCCCGGTACGGGCTGGCCATCGTCGACGCCCTCTCGAACCGCTGGGGCAGCTCCCAGGGGCCCGTCCCGCGCAAGTCCGTATGGGCCGAACTCGGCAGCTGACACGAGGTCGTTGGCCCTGACGGCCGCCCCGGGGCGCCTCAGGGTCGGGCGGGGGACTTCCCCGGTGCCGCCGCACGGCGCGCGGCGGCACCGTAGGGGTCATGCAGACGACCACGCTCCGCCGCGCAGCCGCCTCCCTCGCCCTCGCCGCCGCCCTCGCCAGCCTGGCGGTCGCCCCCGCCCTCGCCGCCGGGGCGCCCTCGTACGACTTCACCGACTGCCCGGCGATCCCCGCCGGGGTCGACGCCGCGCGGTGGAAGTGCGAGGTGCTCACCGCCACCGGATCGCTGCGCCTCGGGAGCCGTGACCTCCCCGAGCTGGCCCCGATGACCATCACCCACGCCGAGGGACCGCTGCCCGACGGCACGAACGGCCAGGTCTGGGGCGCCCTGCGCAGCGACCCGACCGCCGTCCCCGGCGGCCTGGCCGGCAGGATCCCGCTCTCCCTCCAGCCCGAGTACGGCGGCCGGTCCGACTTCTACTCGGTCGGCGACCACATGGGCCTGTTCACCCTGCGCTACCGCGTCGTGAGCCCCCTGCTGCCCCGGGGCTGCGTCATCGGCGGCGGCGAGACCCCGATCGAGATCCGCCTCAAGCGGGTGGGCACGTCGGAGTGGATCTCGAAGAACCCGCCGGTCATCAAGTTCGCCGCGACCGACACCACCTTCACCGCCCCCGCCGCCAGCGGCTGCGGCCCGCTGACCCGTCTCGTGAACGACCGCCTCGGCCTCCCGGCCGGCACCGGCAACACGATCACCCTGTCCGCGCTGTACACCTTCAAGACGTACGACCAACTGCCCTCGCGTTGAGGCTGATCGGGGCCGCCCGCCGAGTTTCGTTCCTCCACGACCCGGTGGGCCCGTACGTTTCTTTTGCTTCGCAGTACCCAGGGAAAGAACCGCGCCCARCCCCACCAGCCTCCCCGCGGAGGCGCCCTCACTCACACGGGTGAACAAGTCCAACTCAGCTGGATTCGGCAGGGGTTGTGGGGCATATGCTCGCCCCGACAACCCCCAGAAATGAGACGGCCCCCGTCGGGACGGCAATCCCGGCCGAGGGCCTGACCAACAAGGAAGATCAGCCCCTTCCCCATGGCTCTCCAGCACCTTAGCGCGCCTCCGCGCCTGCCGTACGGCGTTCATCACTCGAACGTCCGGCACACCACCCGGTACACCGTCGTCGGCAACCACCTGATCCAGAATCCGAAGATGAGCTTCACCGCCAGGGGCCTGGGCGCGTACATCCAGTCGCTGCGGCGCGGAACGCCCATCGGTATCAAGGAACTGGCCAGGCAGGCCCCCGAGGGCGAAATCCGGATCGCCTCCGCGCTCCGCGAACTGGAGGCCCACGGCTACTTGAAGCGGATCCGTGAGCAGGGCCCCGACGGCCGCTTCGTCACCCGAACGACTTCCTACAACCACCCCAAGGCGGCCGTCGCCACCCCGCCTCCCCCTCCGGACCCGGACCCGGACCCGGAACCAGACCCGGAACCAGAGCCCGCCCCGATGCCCGAGGCCGAGCCGGTACCCGAACCTGAGCCCGAACCGGAGCCGCAGCCTGAGGCCGAACCCGAACCCGAACCCGAGCCCGAGCCCGAACCGGAGCCGCAGTCCGAACCGGAGCCGCAGCCTGAGGCCGAGCCCGAGCCCGAACCCGAACCCGAGCCCGAGCCCGAACCCGAACCCGAGCCCGAACCGGAGCCGCAGCAGGCCGAGCCGCCGTGCGTAGCCGCCCCGGAGCCGGAGCCCGGGCCGGACCCCGGGCCCGAGCCTCCCTCACCCCGGCGCCGGGCGGCCATGACCCTGCTCGCGCGACTGCGCCGCGTCGACCACCGCCTGCTCCTCGGGCAGCGGGACATCGAGCGCCTCGCGGACGGTGTCGAGGTCTGGCTGGAGCGCGGCGCCAGCACGGAGGGGATCACCGCCGCGCTGACGGCCCGGATCCCCCACCCGCTCACCAACCCGGCCGGACTGATCGCCCACCGCCTCAAGGCCCAGCTCCCCCCGGTCCTGGAAGCGGAGTCCAGACGGCCCGCCTACGCGCCCCCCGACCCCTTCCAGACCTGCCCGCACTGCGACCGCGCCTTCCGCAGCCCGACCCCCGGCACCTGCCGGGACTGCGCCGGAGATCCGCCGCCATCCGGGGGAGGGGACGCCGCGAGAACGGCCGCGACGGCCTTGTGCGAGGGTGGGCCACCACACATCTGAGGGGGGCGGAACCGTGCGCGCTCGGCATGTCGCGGGGGCGGTGGCCGTCATGGCGGTCCTCGGTACGTCGGCCTGCTCCGCCGGGTCACCGGCCGGCCCGCCGTCGTCCGTAGCGTCGCCCGCGCCGTCAGGCTCGGCGCCCCCGCGGGACCGGCTGCGCGGCGGGCTGCTGACGCAGGCCCAACTCCCGCCCGGCTTCCGGCTGCTGACGGCAGAGGTCAACTCGACCACGACCGCCGCACCCCACGCCCCCGCCTCCACCGTCACGATCGCGTCGATGCCGTGTTCCGAACTCGGCGTCGACTCCTTCATGACGGCTCACGCCCGCCCCGTGGAGGACGTGGCGGTCGGGCTGGAGCAGGTACCCGACGACGACGGCTGGTTCGGCCAGGAGGCCCTCGACCGGTACGCACCCGGCCGGGCGGCCGAGGTCATGGCCGACATACGCGGCGCCGCGCAGCGCTGCCCCTCCTACGCCACCGCCCTCGACGGCGATACCACCGTGCAGGAGAGCCTGTCGGTGACGGCAGCCGACGTCCCGGCGGACGACAGCCTGGTGCTGCGGATCGCGTCCGCCCTGCCCGGCGATCCCGACCCGTACGTCAGCGAGCGGGCGTTCGTCCGCGAGGGCGACGTGATCCTCATGGTGCAGAAGACGGTCGCGCAGAAGCCGCGGTCCGGGGTGGAGGCCGTCCTCCCGGCCGCCGTGGCCGCGTACCGCGCGGCCACGGCGAACTGACCCGGCGAACTGACCCGGCGTACCGACCCGGCGAGCCGACCCCGCCGGCCGGCCCCGGTGCACCGTTCGGCTCAGCCGAACTTCGGCATCTCCCCGGACGTCGTCGACATGTCGATCACCGCGAACGCCGCACCCTGCGGGTCCGTGACCGCGGCGAAGCGGCCGAAGGGGCTGTCCATCGGCCCGAAGTGCAGCCTCCCGCCCCGTGCCTGGGTCTTCGCGACGGCCTCGTCGCAGTCCGGGACGCCGAAGTAGACCTGGATGTAGGACGGGATCTCCGGCGGGAACTCGTCGCCCATCTTCATCCGGCCCAGCACCGGGTTCTCCTTGCCGCCCAGGCTGAAGACCTTGAAGTCCATCCCGGCCGCGTTCGGATCGTCGCAGTCCTCACCGCCCGATTCCATCTGCTGGGACTCGTACGGGAAGACCTTCTCCAGGAACCCGTCGGCCTTGCCCGGCTCCCGGCTGAAGACCTCCGCCCAGGCGTACGCACCGGGCTCGCCGAGCTTCTCGAAGCCCTTGTGCTCACCCGGCTGCCAGACGCCGAAGACCGCGCCGCTCGGCTCCTTGGCGATGGCCATCGTGCCGAAGGTGCCGACCTGCATCGGCTCCATCACGAGCTCGCCGCCCGCCGACCTGATCTTCTCGGCCGTGGCGGCCGCGTCCGGCGAGGCGAAGTACAGACACCATTGCGAGGAGGCCTCGCCCCCCGGCATCGGCGGGACCACTGCCGCGACCGCCTTCCCCCCGGAGTAGGCCTGGGTGTAGTTGCCGTACTCGCTGCTGGCATCGCCGAAGGTCCAGCCCAGCACGTCGGCGTAGAACTCCTTCGCGGCCTCAACGTCGGTGAACATCGCGTCCACCCAGCACGGGGCGCCTTCAGGGAAATCGGACATGGTCGATCGACTCCTGTGTCGTGCTTCGTCCACTACGCATCCACTGCCTGTCGGATCCCACGCTAGGCGGGGGGTCTGACAACCGCGCGCCGACCGCGCGCGGGGGCCCGGGGCGGGGGAGGCTGGAGCCATGGACGACATCACCATCCGGCTCGCGCAGCAGCCCGAGGCCGACACCCTCCTCTCACGGAGCCCGCTCGCCGCGCTCGTCGGAATGCTGCTGGACCAGCAGGTGCCGATGGAGTGGGCGTTCTCGGGGCCGTACACGATCGCGCAGCGGCTCGGCGCCGACGACCTCGACGCGGACGCCATCGCCGCCATGGACCCCGAGGCCTTCGCGGCGCTGCTGTCGCAGAAGCCCGCCGTGCACCGGTACCCGGGGTCCATGGCGAAGCGGATCCAGCAGCTGTGCGCGTACCTGGTGGAGCACTACGGCGGGGACGCGGAGGCCGTCTGGCGGGACGCGGCGAGCGGCGCCGAACTGCTGGGGCGGCTGAAGGCGCTGCCGGGGTTCGGCGAGCAGAAGGCGAAGATCTTCCTCGCGCTGCTGGGCAAGCGGCTGGGCGTCCGTCCCAAGGGCTGGCGGGAGGCCGCCGGGGACTACGGACCGGCGAACGTGTACCGCTCCGCGGCGGACATCACGGGGCCGGAGTCGCTGGCGAAGGTCCGGGAGTACAAGCAGGCGCGGAAGGCCGCCGCCAAGGGCACCGCGTAGGAGCGGCGGCCGTTCCCCGGCCGGGGCCGGAGGGGGACGGACCGGTTGACGGGGGCGGGAGTTGACAGACTCCGGTCACGGCTCCGCCCCGGGGAAGCGGCCCCGCGTAGGCTCGCGAGATGACCGACAACCTGACCCGCGCCGCTACCGCCGAGATCATTTCCGACGGTCCCGGCAGCCTGATCACGCTGCTGACCGACACCGACGAACTCACCTGCAACACCGCGAGCTTCGAGGTCGGCGCGGCCGGCGCCCCGGTGCACTTCCACACCAAGGCCACGGAGTTCTTCCACGTCACCGACGGACACCTCGACGTCCTCGTCGGCGACGAGGTCCACACCCTGTCCAAGGGCGACTTCATCACCATCGCCCCCGGCGTGAAGCACGCGTTCGCCCCGGCCGCCGGCCGGACGGCCGAGGTCTTCGTCGGCTTCACGCCCGGCATGGGGCGCTTCGACTACTACCGGCTCCTGGGCCGGGTGCGGGCGGGCGAGGCCACCGTGCAGGACATCATCGACAGCCAGCCCACCTACGACAACCACTACGCGGAGAGCGAGGCCTGGGCCGGCCGCACCCGCAGCGCCGAGGCGTAGACCTCGTCGGCGCCGAGCCAGCGCAGCTCCTCCGCGAGCAGCTCGGCGCTGCTGCGGATCTTGAGGGCGACCTTCCGGTCCGGCCACCCCGGCAGCACCAGCTGCGCCAGGACCCCGGCCGGCCGGTCGACCCGTACCTCCCCGGCGGTCGTCTCCAGCCGGACCCGGGTGATGACCGGGCCTTCGGTGGCGACCCGCTCCACGGGCACCCCCAGCCGGTCCTCCAGCCAGCGCGCCAGCAGCTCGGCGCTCGCGTTGTCGGCCTCGCTCTCCACCGCCGCGCCCGTGACCGGGAGCACCTTCTGGTCGAAGGAGGAGGCCAGCAGCGAGCGCCACGGCGTGAGCCGGGTCCAGGCCAGGTCGGTGTCCCCGGGGGCGTACGAGGCGGCGCGCGCGGCGAGGACGCCGACGGGGTCGGCGGCCGCCTGGGAATCGGTGATGCGGCGCTGCGCGAGGCGGCCCAGGTCGTCGCGGGCCGGGTCGGCGGGGGCTTCGGCGGGCCACCACGCCACCACGGGCGCGTCCGGCACCAGCAGCGGCAGCACGACCGAGCCCGCCTGCGAGGTGAGGTCGCCCTGCAGGCGCAGCAGCAGGATCTCCCCGGACCCGGCGTCCGAGCCGACGCGCAGCTCGGCGTCGAGGCGGGTCCGGTGCCGCCGCTGCGGGCCGCGCGAGGTCCGCTTGATCACGGCGATGATCCGGCAGGGGTGCTCGTGGGAGGCTTCGGAGGCCGCGCGCACGGCGTCGTAGGCGTTCTCCTCGTCGGTGACCACGAGGAGCGTCAGGACCAGCCCCATCGTGGGGCTGCCGATGGCTCGGCGTGCGGCGAGCATCGCTCGGGCGATCTTGCTGGACGTGGTGTCGGTCAGTTCGGTCCGCATGCCCCGAGTCTGTCAGCGCCGGGCGGGCCTTTGGCACCCGGCTCGCTCGATTGCGCCTGGACCCGCGCCTGGACCCGCGACCGGAACCGCGACCGGGACCGCGATGCGGAACGGCGACCGACCCGCGGCGGGCCCGGTCAGCGCCGGCGTTTGGCCGTGCCGAAGAGGGAGCGGGAGATCTCGCGGCCCAGCTGCGTGCCGACCGAGCGGGCCAGCGAGCGGAACAGTCCGCTGCCCACCACCTGTTGGGCCAGCGAGGGCTCCGGTTTCGGGGCGTTGCGGGCCGCCTTCGCCGCCGCCTCGGCCTGCTTCTCGGCCTGCGCCGCCGCGGCGGCCGCCTCCGCCTCGGCCTCCGCGGCCGCCTGTTCGGCGCTGATCTTCTCGTAGGCCGATTCGCGGTCGACCGGCTCCGCGTAGCGCGAGTACAGCGGGGAGGACTTCACCGCGTGGTCCAGGGCCGCCGGGTCGATCGGACCCATCAGCGACCGCGGGGCGCGCAGCCGGGTCGCGGCGACCGGCGTCGGGGCGCCGTTCTCGCTGAGCACCGTGATGACGGCCTCGCCGGTGCCGAGCCCGGTGAGCAGCTCCTCCAGGTCGTACGCGGAGCGCGGGAAGGTCTTCACGGTGGCCTTGAGGGCCTTGGCGTCGTCAGGGGTGAAGGCGCGCAGGGCGTGCTGCACCCGGTTGCCGAGCTGCGCCAGCACGTCCGCCGGTACGTCCTTGGGGGTCTGCGTCACGAAGAACACGCCGATGCCCTTGGAGCGGATCAGGCGCACGGTCTGGGTGATGGAGTCCAGGAAGGCCTTGGACGCGCCGTTGAACAACAGGTGCGCCTCGTCGAAGAAGAAGACCAGCTTGGGCCGTTCCACGTCGCCGACCTCCGGCAGGTCGGCGTAGAGGTCGGCCAGCAGCCACATCAGGAAGGTGGAGAACAGCTGCGGCTTGTCCTGCACCGACGGGAGTTCCAGTACGGAGACCAGCCCGCGGCCGTCGGCGGAGGTGCGCAGGAACTCGCCCGTGTCGAACTCGGGCTCACCGAAGAACTCGGTGGCGCCCTGCTGCTCGAAGGCGGTCAGGGCCCGCAGGATCACCCCGGCGGTCACCGTGGACAGTCCGCCGATCCCCTTGAGTTCGGGTTTTCCCTGGTCGGAGACGAGGAAGGCGACCACGGCCCGGAGGTCCTTGAGGTCGATCAGCTCCAGTCCCTTGCTGTCGGCGTAGTGGAAGATCAGGCCGAGGGACTGTTCCTGCGTCTGGTTGAGCTGGAGCACCTTGGACAGCAGCACCGGGCCGAAGGCCGTCACGGTCGCCCGGACGGGGATGCCGGCGCCGATCCCGCCCAGCGCGTAGAACTCGCTCGGGCAGCCGCCGGCCTCCCACTCCTGGCCGACGTCGGCGGCCCGCTCCCGGACCCGGTCGTTCTCGGTGCCGGGCGCCGAGATGCCCGAGACGTCGCCCTTGATGTCGGCGAGGAAGACGGGCACTCCGTTGGCGGAGAGCTGTTCGGCGATCAGCTGCAGGGTCTTGGTCTTGCCGGTGCCGGTGGCTCCGGCGACCAGGCCGTGCCGGTTGAGCATCGACAGCGGGATGCGGATCTGCCGGTCGGGCAGGCAGGCGCCGTCCCAGAGCAGGGCGCCGAGTTCGAGCGCGGGTCCGGTGAAGGCGTACCCGGCGGCGATCTGACCGGCGGGGTCGGTGCTCTGACTCATGCATCACTCCCGGAATAGCCCTGTCTGCCACTTTTGCACCGACGGAGCGAGGCTGCGCCCGGAGGCGCGGGCCCGGTAGGCTTTCCGTGTGATCTTCAAGCGCATCGGAAGCGGGCGGCCGTACCCCGACCACGGCAGGGAAACCACCCGGCAGTGGGCGGACGTCGCCCCGCGCCCGGTCCGGCTCGACCAGCTCGTGACGACCAAGGGGCAGCTGGACCTCGAAACGCTGCTCGCCGAGGACTCCACCTTCTACGGCGACCTCTTCGCGCACGTCGTGAAGTGGCAGGGCGACCTGTACCTGGAGGACGGGCTGCACCGCGCCGTGCGCGCGGCGCTCCAGCAGCGTCAGGTGCTGCACGCACGCGTCCTGGAAATGGACTGATTGCGCCTTTCGGGTCAGCCTTACCCGATCAACAGATCATTTAGTAGGCATCGTTCCGGTACGGCACTACGCTGCGCCCATGAGCATGCTCACTCCCCCCGGCATGGGCGGAAAGTACCGCATCACGGGAGCTGCCTACCCCCGCATGAGCCGTCCCCGGCGACGCCGCAAGGTCGTGCTCGCCCTGCTCGGATCGGTCCTCGCGCTGGCCCTGCTCGGTTACGGGGCACTGCAGCTCATCGACGTGTTCCGAGGCGACGGCGGCAAGCGGAACGCGGCGGCCGGCAAGGACTGCCCCTCGGCGTCCGCCTCCCCCGTCAAGGCTGCCAAGGCCGGTAACACCGGCCCCGGCGCGGCCCCCTCCGCCACCCCCGCGGTCGCACTCCCCCAGCCCGGCCAGATCACGGTCAACATCTACAACGCGACCCCGCGCGCGGGGCTCGCCAAGGCGGTCCGCGACGAGCTGGAGAAACGCGGCTTCGTCATCGGACAGGTCGGCAACGCCCCCGCCGACTTCGACAAGAAGGTCCCCGGCGCCGGGATACTGCTCGGCTCCCCGCGGACCGACAAGGCGGCGTACTCCGTCCTCGCCGCCCAGCTCACCGGGGTCACCACCCAGACAGACACCCGCGAGGGCGCGGACATCGACCTGATCCTGGGCGACGCCTTCAAGGAGCTCACCCCGAAGGCGGACGCGGACAAGGCACTGGCCGCCCTGGCCAACCCGGTCCCCGCAGCCGCCCGGAAGTGCTGAGGCGGGCGGACCGGACCCACCGGCCGCCCGCCCGCCCCGCCCGCCCCGCCCGCCCCGCCCGAATACCGCCGTGTGCGGTCTACTCCGCCGAGCCGTACATGCGGTCGCCCGCGTCTCCCAGGCCCGGCACGATGTAGCCGTGCTCGTTGAGCCGCTCGTCCACGGCGGCCGTCACCACCGTCACCGGCGTGCCCGCAAGCTCGCGTTCCATGACCTCGACGCCCTCGGGCGCGGCCAGCAGCACCACGGCGGTCACGTCGTCGGCGCCGCGCTTGATGAGTTCCTGGATCGCGGCGACCAGCGTGCCGCCGGTGGCCAGCATCGGGTCGACCACGTAGACCTGGCGCCCGGAGAGGTCCTCGGGCATGCGCGTCGCGTACGTGGAGGCCTCCAGGGTCTCCTCGTTGCGGACCATGCCCAGGAAGCCCACCTCGGCGGTCGGCAGCAGCCGCACCATGCCGTCCAGCATGCCGAGACCGGCGCGCAGGATCGGCACGACCAGCGGACGCGGGTGCGACAGCTTGACGCCGGTGGTCGGGCCGACCGGGGTGTCGATGTCCGCCTGCTCCGTGCGCACGTCGCGGGTGGCCTCGTAGGCGAGGAGCGTCACCAGCTCGTCGGCGAGCCGACGGAAGGTGGGGGAGTCGGTGCGCTTGTCACGCAGCGCGGTGAGTTTGTGCGCCACCAAGGGGTGATCGACGACCTGCAAACGCACAACATCCTCCAAGACTCAGCCGGGCTTCGACCTGCGATCTGCGACCTGCGACCCTGCTACCTGCGAAAACGGCCGCCCGTTCGCGACCCACTGGCAAAAGGCTACGCGCTGGGAGGACCCCCGCGCGTCCCCGCGCCTCCCCGACGGTGCCCGCGCCCGGTATCGGCGCGCGTCGCGGCCCGACGTGCGGCGCGCCGGGTCGCCCAGCACCCTTGACTGGTGAGCAACCCCCCGGTGATCGCGGCCGTCGACGGATCCGACCACAGCCTGCGGGCCCTGGAGTGGGCCCGTACGGCCGCCCTGTGCCGCGGCACCGGTCTGCTGGTCGCCCATGTACTGCCCGACGTCTCCCAGTTGTACGCGGGCCGCCGCTCCTCCCTGCACGACCCCAACCAGCCGAAGCGGTTCGCCGACCCCGTCGGCGACTACGTGCGCGGCGTCCTGGAAGCCGCCCCGGAGCTGCCCCGGGAGGTCCGCTACGAGGCCCTGGAGGGCTCCGTGCCGGAAGCCCTGCGGGTCATCGCCGCCGAGGCCGCGCCGACCATGCTGGTGATGGGCTCCCGCGGGCGCGGCGGGTTCGCCACCCTGCTGCTCGGCTCCAACAGCAGGGCCGTCGCCACCACGGCGACCTGCCCCGTCGTGGTCGTCCCGCACGCGGACCGCGACGCGCCCCCGGCCGACGCGCACGCCGACAGCCGGCACGCCGACGGCCCGCACGGCACGGACCCGCACGGCGCCGACCCGTACGGCGCCGACCCGTACGGCGCCGGGGCCTCCGCCGGCCGGGTGGTGCTCGGGCTGCACGCCGCGGAGACGCCCGAGGACGTACTGCACTTCGCGTTCGCCGAGGCCGCCGCGCGGGGGACCACCGTCCAGGTGGTCTCCGCGTACGCCCTCCCGCCCGGTCCGAACCTGGTGATCGACAGTCCCTTCCAGGTGATCCCACCCGAGGCCCTCGCCGACGACGGGGACGCCGTACCCGCCGAACGGGAGATGCTGCGCTCCCAGACGGAGCGCCTCGCCCCGCTGCGCGCCCGCTATCCGGCCGTGCCCGTCGAACAGGCCGCGGTGCCCGGCGACGCCGCCGGACGGCTGGTGGAAGCGTCCCGGACGGCGGCGCTGGTCGTGGTGGGCCGCCACCACCCGCGCCCGCGGTCGCTGCTGATGGGATCCGTGGCGCACGCGGTCCTCCAGCACGCGCACGGCCCCGTGGCCGTCGTCCCGGCCCTCCACGCCGACGAGGACGTCTGACCTGGGCCGATCTGGCGAGGGGTGGCATCAAACGCGCCGACCGGGGGAAGGTGGGAGCGGGGGGACTGCTTCGCGCCGGCGGAGGAGGAGGACCGGACCAGCCGTGGGTGGTGGCCGATGCCCGACACGCAGACGAACGAGACCGACGCGAGCGACGGGAGCACCGCGAGGAACGGCACCGAGGCGTACGAGGCGCCGGAGACGGCGGCGCAGCGCAGGGCGCGGCGCGCCCAGTTCCTGCGCGATCTGCACGAGGCCCGGGAACTGCGCGACCGGGTACAGCCGCGGCGCGCCCGTGCGGCCCGGATGCGACAGCAGATGCGGATGCGCACATTCCGTTGGTGAGCGGCCGGACGGCCGTCACCGCGACCGGCGCCGCGACACGGCCGCCGCGCCGAAGACCTCTCGCAAAGCCGCTGTTTCTGCCACGATGCCGATTGGGCGGGGTGCGGACCGGCGAGCGTCACGGCCGTTGCGGACCCCAACCTCCGGCCGGGGGGACCTCCAACCGGCACGCCTATGACCAGTGGGAGAGTCACGGTGTATTTCGCCGCACTGCTCGCGCGCACCGAAGACGGGTGGGAAGCGAGCGACCTGGAACTCGACGACGTCGAGTCCCTCAGTGATCTGATCGATCTCGCCCGTTCCGCCGCTGTCGACGACGACACGGTGGTCGCCCTCATCGAGCAGGAGGACGCCTGGTTCGGCGTCGTCCGCGTGGACGGGGAGGAGGACCCTCGGTACTACGTGTCGAACGCCTCCGCCGCGGACCGCAGCTCCTACGGCTCGATGCTGACCAAGGAGCTGCTGGGCAACGACGAGGACGACGACGACCTCGACGAACTGGACCTGGACGGTACCGAGGACGGCGAGGACGGACCGATCGCCGCGTTCACGGACGAGGGCGACGACGCGGACGACGAGGTGGGATCCGGCGCCGAGCCGGTCCCGGCCGGTCCGCTCGGCGACCCCCGGCTGCTGGACGACCTCGGGGTCGGCCACAAGGAACTGATGGCCCTCGACGGAGACGCCCTCTCGGAGATCGCCGATGCCCTCGGCGCCACCGAGGTACTGGAGGCCGTCCGCTAGTGATCACCGTGCACGACGCCCCGTACGACCCCGATCCCGTCCGGGATCCCTGGCGCGACCCCATGCGCCTGGCGATGGCGGAGGCCGCCCTGGCGGTACCGGCCGGCGACGTGCCGGTCGGTGCCGTCGTGCTCGGCCCGGCCGGGGAGCTCCTCGCCTCCGGCCACAACGAGCGGGAGGCCACGGGCGACCCCACGGCGCACGCCGAGGTACTGGCGCTGCGCCGGGCGGCCGCCCGGCTCGGGGAGTGGCGGCTGCCGGGGTGCACCCTCGTGGTGACCCTGGAGCCGTGCGTGATGTGCGCGGGGGCGCTCGTGCAGGCGCGGGTGGCCCGGGTCGTCTACGGCGCGGGGGACGAGAAGGCGGGCGCGGCGGGGTCGCTCTGGGACCTCGTGCGCGACCGCAGGCTCAACCACCGCCCCGAGGTGATCCGCGGGGTGCTGGAGCAGGAGTGCGCGCGGCAGCTGACGGAGTTCTTCCGGGAGCTGTGAGCGACGGTGAGCAGGGCCACTCGGTCCTGAGTTGCAAAGCACTCCCCGCCATCGGCTAGGATCTATCTCGGTAGTGTGTCCGAGTGGCCGAAGGAGCTCGCCTCGAAAGCGAGTATGGGGCAACCCATCGGGGGTTCAAATCCCTCCACTACCGCCCTTGACGAGAGCCCCGGTTCGTACGAACCGGGGCTCTCGCGCATGCCCGCCGTGACCGGCCGACCGCTCGGCCGTTGTCACGGCATGAACAAGACCCAGCGCATCCTCGCCGCCATCGCCCTCGCGGGGGCCGCCGCGGGCCTCGCCGCACCCGCCGCCTCCGCCGCGGGCCTCGCCCCCCTCACCCTCCCGGACCTGCCGACGGCCACCCCGGACATGCCGGCGGGCGCCCAGCCGCGCTCCGTCCAGGAGATCGGCTCGAAGCTCAGCGCGGGGGCCAACCAGCTCAACCAGCTGATGGAGCTGCCGAACCAGCTCGCGCCCCTGATCGCACCCGTCCAGCCGCTCACGGACCTCGCCGGCGGCCTCGAATAGCCGTACCCGGACGCGACGGCGCGGCGGCGCGGCGGCACGACGGCACGGCGGCACGCGAAGAAGGCCCCGGCCGGAGCCGGGACCTTCGACGTGGGAACGGGGGAAGTGGCATCGGGGGGACAAGCCACTTCCCCCGATGAGGACGGGACCTGCCAGCCCGAGCCGCAGTCAGGGGGGAAGCTCGCGGCTCGGACCCCGCAGTGAGGTCCTGTCCCTCGCCCACCGATTTCCTGCCAGAACCGGTGGGCTCCCCCCAATCCTGCGCCCCGCGCAACCCGGCACTCAGCGGCAAAAGGCCCGTTCCACCGGGTCATTGGTCCTTAAAGGACAGGTGAGTGCCACAACTTGACCGGTTAGACTCCACCGACTTTGCAGTACCGGTTGGGGAGGCCGACACCGTTCATGGACACCAAGAAGCTCATCACGGGCGTCCTCACCGTGTTCGTACTCTTCGTGATCATCACCCAGCCGAAGCGGGCTGCCGAGATGGTGGGAATCGGTTTCCAGGGCCTGTCGGACGCGGCCTCCGGCATCGGCGAGTTCATCACCGAACTGGTGAGCTGAACCCGTACGCTGAAGCGGTTTCCGGACTTTCCGGCCCTCCACTCCGACGGGTGGGGGGTCTTTTGCATTCCCAGCATTCGAACATAATGCCCTGATATGCCCAACTTGCCCTCAACACGGCGATATACGGTGCTTGCGCACAGTGCACCTGTCTTGTGATGCTATGACCGCTTTTGACGGATAGTTGACCGAAAGGGTGGCGTGACCGTGCCGGCCAGTACTGCGCCTCAGGTGCCACCCCAGCAGGACTCCCAGGTGCCCCACCCGCAGGAGCCCCGCGCGGAGCCGCACGAGGAACCCCCCTCCCCTCCGGTCGCCCCGCGGCCGCAGAGCCGGGGAGCCGACACCCGGGCCCTCACCCAGGTCCTCTTCGGGCAGCTGAAGGGCCTCCAGCCGGGCACGAGGGAGCACGAGCGGGTGCGCGGGGCCCTGATCGAGGCGAACCTCCCGCTCGTCCGTTACGCGGCCGCCCGCTTCCGCAGCCGCAACGAGCCGATGGAGGACGTGGTCCAGGTCGGCACCATCGGCCTGATCAACGCGATCGACCGGTTCGACCCGGAGCGCGGGGTCCAGTTCCCCACCTTCGCCATGCCCACGGTCGTCGGCGAGATCAAACGGTACTTCCGGGACAACGTCCGCACCGTCCACGTCCCGCGCCGCCTCCACGAGCTGTGGGTGCAGGTCAACGCCGCCACCGAGGACCTCACCACCCTCCACGGCCGGACCCCGACCACCCCGGAGATCGCCGAACGGCTGCGGATCAGCGAGGACGAGGTGCTGTCCTGCATCGAGGCCGGCCGCAGCTACCACGCGACCTCGCTCGAAGCCGCCCAGGAGGGCGACGGGATGCCCGGCCTGCTCGACCGGCTCGGCTACGAGGACCCGGAGCTGGCCGGGGTCGAACACCGCGACCTCGTGCGCCACCTGCTGGTGCAGCTGCCCGAGCGCGAGCAGCGGATCCTGCTCCTGCGGTACTACAACAACCTCACGCAGTCGCAGATCAGCGCAGAGCTGGGCGTCTCCCAGATGCACGTGTCGCGACTGCTCGCGAGGAGCTTCGCCCGTCTGAGATCCGCAAACAGGATCGAGGCTTAACCGGATCGGGTGGAGGCGTTCCAGCGTTTCCCTACAGAACCGGCTCATTCCGCTCGGTCGGTGGTCTGTCGCTGGAGATACTTGTCGACATGACGCTACAGCGTGTTGCCGACATGTGACATTCTGCTGGAACCGCGTTTGCCGCAGCCCCGCCTCCGGTATTCAGGTGGAGGCTGCGTTCCTCCGACGGGCGCGCAGAGAAGCGCGACCGTCCGCGACCTCAAGGGGGTGGCATGTCCGTAGACCAGGGCAGCTCCAAGGTGCTCACGCTCGTCAAGCGTGAGGTGCCGGCAGCACCCGCGGCACACAACCGCTCGGAAGCCATCGACACCCGGACCCTCTCCCGCTCCCTCTTCCAGCGACTGGCCGCACTGGACGCGGACAGCCCCGAACGGGCGTACGTACGCGACACCCTGATCGAGCTGAACCTGCCGCTGGTGCGCTACGCGGCGGCCCGGTTCCGCAGCCGCAACGAGCCGATGGAGGACATCGTCCAGGTCGGCACCATCGGCCTGATCAAGGCGATCGACCGGTTCGACTGCGAACGCGGCGTGGAGTTCCCGACGTTCGCCATGCCGACCGTCGTGGGCGAGATCAAACGATTCTTTCGAGACACTTCCTGGTCCGTCCGCGTCCCGCGCCGGCTCCAGGAGCTGCGCCTGGCGCTGACCAAGGCCAGCGACGAGCTCGCCCAGAAGCTGGACCGGTCCCCGACCGTGCCGGAACTGGCGGCCGTGCTCGGCGTCTCCGAGGAGGACGTCGTCGACGGCCTCGCCGTCGGCAACGCCTACACCGCCTCCTCGCTCGACTCGCCCTCCCCCGAGGACGAGGGCGGCGAGGGCTCGCTCGCGGACCGCCTCGGGTACGAGGACACCGCGCTCGAAGGGGTCGAGTACCGGGAGTCGCTCAAGCCGCTGCTCGCCAAACTCCCGCCCAGGGAGCGGCAGATCATCATGCTGCGCTTCTTCGCGAACATGACCCAGTCGCAGATCGGCGAGGAGGTCGGCATCTCCCAGATGCACGTCTCCCGGCTGCTGACGCGGACGCTCGCGCAGCTGCGCGTGGGCCTGATCGGGGAGTGATCCGGAGCCGGGCCGGGCACTGAGCGGAGGCCGCGGGGTTCACATTTGACATCCCGTCAGGAAAACTGGCGCGATGCGAAAGGGATCTCGCACGGCGCTCGCCCTCACCCTGTGCGCCGCGGCCACCGCCGCCTTCGCGGGCTGCGGCGGCCCGGCACGGGACGGCTACGTCGCCTTGGGCGCGGCCGCCCCCGGCCCCGAGCGGGGCGCGGGAGAGAACGTGGCACCCCGGGACGGGGTCGAGTTCCAGGCCCTGCCGTCCGGCGCCGCGCCCTCCGCGACGCCGCCGGACCCGTCCGGGGACCGGCCCGGCGGGAGCTCCGCCCCGGGCGGAGCGACGGCGGCGACCCCCGGTGGCTCCGCCTCCGACCCCGGCAGCCCGACCGTCCCGGACGCCTCCGGGGGCGCGGGCCCGGGCGGCTCCGGCGGGGGCGGCACCCCGGACTCGGGCGCTGCGGGCGGCTCGGGATCGGGCGCTGCGGGCGGCTCGGGATCGGGCGGCTCGGGCGGCGGCTCCGGCGGCGGTTCGATCCCACCCGGCACCCCGGTCACGCCGATCCCGCCCACCCCTCCCGGCACGAAGCCCGGCACCCAGCCGCCACCGCCGCCGGCCACCCCGGCCCGGCTCACGCTGAGCGCCCCGGCCCGCGCGGCCGCGTCCGAGCGCTGGTGCGAGCGCGTCACGGTGACCTTCACCAACACCGGCTCCACCGCGGCCCGTTCGGGAACGGTCACCTTCGCGACGCACGTCATCGGCGCGCTCGGCATCGACTGGGCCACCGTCACCAGCAGCCGGCCACTGCCCGCCCCCATCGCGGGCGGCACGTCGAAGACGCAGACCTACACGGTCTGCGTGGAGTCCTGGCGGGTGCCCCTGGGCATGCACGTGGACACCCGGAACGTCACGGCCACCTACGGATAGACCTGGGGCCGGAGCCACGGGCCGGCCAGCGGCACGGCGACGACAACGGGCAGGCCGTACGGCCGGACCCCGCCCGCCCGGGCCTCCGCTAGCCGAAGGCCTGCCACAGGGCCACGCCGACCACGACCAGCAGGCCGAGGCCGACGGCCAGCCACATGCCTGCCTTGGAGCCGGACTCCTTCGGACGCCGGCGCGCGCCCGGCACGGACGGGGTTCGGGCCGGCTCGGCCTCCTCCACGAACGCGCGGAACATCTGGGTGCTGCCCGCGGGGTCGTGGGCGCCCTGGGGGTCAGGTGAGTTGTGGTTCGCAGCCATGGCTCAGGACCCTAACGGGTTTTCCGATTCCTTTACCGCCGTACCCCCCATTTTCATTTGCCTGTAGCAACCATTTGATTCTATGGTTGCCTGAAGCAACGAGATGGGGGCGGTCCCGTGACCACGCAGGCGGCGCAGAGCACCACCCGGTACGAGGAGCTGGCCCGCCAGCTCACCGGCATCGGAGCGGTCCGCCGCGACCTGGCCCGGATCCTGCCCCCCGACTGCCCGCCCGGCGCCGCCGCCGTCCTCACCGTGCTCGACCGGCACGGCGAGATGCGGCTCAGCCGGCTCACCGAGTTCATGGCCGTCGACATCTCCGTGTCGAGCCGCCACGTCGCCCACCTGGCGGCCCGCGGCTGGATCGAGCGGGAGACCGACCCGGGCGACGGCCGCTGCCGGATCCTGCGCCTCACCACCGCGGGCCGCGCCGTGCTCGGCGAGCTCGGCGCCCGCTCCACGGACGCGCTGGAGAAGGCGCTCGCCGACTGGCCGTCCGAAGACATCGACGCGCTCAACACCCTGCTGGCCCGACTCCGATCGAGCTTCTAGACAAAGGAAACCCATGGCTACGACCACACCCCACGGTGTGCGGGGAGGCGGCCGGTCGGAGACCACGTCCGACGGCGCACCCATGACCCACGCCCAGATCATGAAGGCGCTGTCCGGGCTCATGCTCGGCATGTTCGTGGCGATCCTGTCCTCCACGATCGTCTCCAATGCCCTGCCCAAGATCATCAGCGATCTCGGCGGCACCCAGTCCTCCTACACCTGGGTCGTCACCGCCGCCCTGCTGTCGATGACGGCCGCGACCCCCCTGTGGGGCAAGCTCTCCGACCTCTTCAGCAAGAAGCTGCTCGTCCAGATATCCCTGGTCATCTACGTCCTCGGCTCCGTCGTGGCGGGCCTGTCCCAGAACACCGGCACGCTCATCGCCTGCCGCGTGGTCCAGGGCATCGGCGTCGGCGGCCTCTCCGCCCTCGCCCAGATCGTGATGGCCGCGATGATCTCCCCGCGCGAGCGCGGCCGCTACAGCGGCTACCTCGGCGCGGTCTTCGCCGTCGGCACCGTCGGCGGCCCGCTCCTCGGCGGCGTCATCACCGACACCGACTGGCTCGGCTGGCGCTGGTGCTTCTACGTCGGCGTGCCCTTCGCGGTCATCGCCCTGATCGTCCTCCAGCGGACCCTGCACCTCCCGGTGGTCCGCCGCGAGGTCAAGGTGGACTGGCTGGGCGCCTTCCTCATCAGCGGCGCCGTGTCCCTGCTGCTGATCTGGGTCACCCAGGCCGGCACCTCGTACGACTGGGTCTCCTGGCAGACCTGGGCGATGACCGGCGGCGCCGTGGCGCTGGGCCTGCTCTTCGTCCTCGTCGAGTCCCGTGCGAGCGACCCGATCATCCCGCTGCGCCTCTTCCGCAACAAGACCATCAGCCTGGCCTCGGCCGCCTCGCTCTTCGTCGGCATCGCGATGTTCTCCGGCACGGTCTTCTTCAGCCAGTACTTCCAGCTGGCCCGGGGCGAGTCCCCCACCATGTCGGGCATCCTGACCATCCCGATGATCGGCGGCCTCTTCGTCTCCTCGACCGTCTCCGGCCAGATCATCACCAAGACCGGCAAGTGGAAGGCCTGGCTGGTCTCCGGCGGCGTGCTGCTGAGCGCCGGCCTCGGTCTGCTGGGCACCCTGCGCTACGACACCGCCTACTGGCACATCGCGATCTTCATGGCGCTGACCGGCCTCGGCCTCGGCATGATGATGCAGAACCTGGTCCTCGCCACCCAGAACCAGGTGGCCCCCGAGGACCTCGGCTCCGCCAGCTCGGTCGTCACCTTCTTCCGCTCGCTCGGCGGCGCCGTGGGCGTCTCGGCGCTCGGCGCGGTCATGGCCAACCGGGTCACCCACTACGTCAAGGAAGGCCTGGCCGAGCTCGGCCCGAAGGCCGCCGCCATGGGCCACGGCGGCACCGGCGGGGGCGGGATCCCCGACCTCGACAAGCTGCCCGCGCCGTTCCGCACGGTCGTCGAGTCCGCGTACGGGCACGGCGTCGGCGACGTCTTCCTCTACGCCGCCCCGTTCGCGCTGCTCGCGCTGGTGCTGGTGGTCTTCATCAAGGAGGTCGCGCTGAAGTCGAGGCCGGCCGCCCACGCCCCGGCCGCCGAGGGCTCCACGGAGGTTCCGGCCCCGGCCGGGGCGGCGGAGGCCGCGGCCCGGAAGTGACCGCAGGGGAGGCGCGGACGGGGCACTCGTGCTCCGTCCGCGCCTCCCTTGCGTCTCCCCTCTCCGCCGTCGCCCTCGACATCCTGATCGCGCAGGTCATGTCTCGGCCCCGGTCCCGGTCCCGGCCCCCCGGTCACCGGGGGCGCAGGCCCGGGGCCCGGCCCCCGGCCTTGGCCTCGATCCCCGCGATCAGGACGTCCAGGGCCAGACCGAAGTCCGCGTCCGGCGCCCGGCGGACCGTACCCCCGCAGCCGCTCAGCCCACAGCCGTTCAGGAACTGGGAGACCGCCAGGTGCGCTCCCGTCCGGCCGGGGTCCACCAGGCCGGTGGCGTCCAGCAGCCGCTGGAGCGCGGCGTCGAAGGCCCGCGCGTGCGGGCCGATATTCGGGTAGGCCACGCTCAGCGGGGCCACCCACGGATGCTCCGCCAGCAGCCGCCGGTACCCGCAGGCGAGGGTCCGCAGCCGTCCCGGCCAGGCCTCCCGCGGGGGCGGCCCGGCCGGCAGCCGCTGCTGGCCCAGGGCGCTGTCCAGGGCCAGTTCGAGCAGGTCGTGCTTGGTGTCCACGTACCAGTACAGGGACATCGCGGTGACCCCGAGTTCGGCGGCCAGGCGCCGCATGGAGAACCGGCCCAGGCCCTCGGCGTCGAGCAGGCGCACGGTGGCGGCCGTGATCCTGTCCCGGTCCAGCCCCGACGGTGCCTCGCTGCGGCGTCTGGCGGGTGCGGCTGGCCTGACGGCCAGCCACACACTGGTCCTGGTCCCGCCCGGATCGGCCTCGGTCGCCATGGAGGCACCCTCCTCGCCACAAGGGGATCAGCCCGGAATGCCCGGTCCGCCCCCTTGATGCTAGGGGGTTACCCCTCCGCGGAGGTGGGATCAGGACGAGCCGGTCGAGGGAGCCGTCAGGTCGTAGAAGGTGGCTCCGCCCACGGTGGTGGCCTTGAAGGCACCCTTCACCCACTCCTCGATGGCGCTGCCCGAGGCCCCGCCCGGACCGCCGCCGCGGCTCGCCGCCCCGTCGCCGCGGGCGATGAACCAGTGGATCCTCCCGGCCTTCACGTACTCCTGGAACCGCTCCAGGGTCGGGGACGGGTCGCTGCCGTTGAAGCCGCCGACCGCCATCACGGGAACACCCGAGGCCAGCTGGTAACTCGCCGCGTTCTGCGAGCCGATGGCCGCCGCCGCCCAGGTGTGCCGGGAGGCGTCGGCGCGCAGCGCGGCCGTGGCCTCCGCGCCGACCCGGGTCCCGCCGAGCAGCCCGCCGGGACCGCCCTGGCCACCGGAACCGCCCCGGCCGCCCCGGGCCTCCTGCCCACCGGGTCCTCCGGGTCCGCCCTGCATCCCCGCGACGCCCGGCATCCGGCCCGGCATGCCCTGCGGCATCCCCTGCGGCATCCCCGGGGGCGGAGCCTCCCCGCCGGGGGCGAAGCGTCCCGGCCTGCCGCCCGGTCCCCCGAACCCGCCCCGGCCACCCGCCACCGCCGGACCGGCGGTCACGATGGAGCCCGTGTGGCCGGTGCCCACGGTGGTCAGGCAGTACGCGAACGGTCCCGCCAGCGCCGCGAGGAGCCCGACGGCCGCGGCCCCGAGCAGCGCCCGGCGACCCAGCCGGGCCGCGAACGGCAGCGCGGCGGCCGCCCCGAGCCCCGCGACCAGCACCGTCCAGCGCAACCACGGCAGGTACCCGGCGGAGCGGCCGAGCAGGACGAAGGCCCACCACGCGGTCAGCGCGAGGGTCCCGGAGAGGGTGAGGGCGGCGGCGCGGCCGCCCCTCTCCTCCCACAGCACGGCCACGCCCATGCCGACCAGTGCCGCCACGAAGGGCGCGAGGGCGACGGTGTAGTACTCGTGGAAGATGCCCTGCATCCAGCTGAAGACCACGGCCGTGATCAGCAGGGAGCCGCCCCAGGCGAGGAAAGCCGCACGGGCCATGCCCTCCAGCGTGTCCGTGGCCCGGGAGGCCCGCCAGGTGACGACCAGCCCGGCCACCAGCAGCACCAGGGCCGCGGGCAGCAGCCAGGAGATCTGGCCGCCGACGTTGCCCGAGAAGAGCCGGTCGATTCCGGTCTGCCCCCAGCCGCCCCCGCCGGGGCCGCCCGCGCCCCCTCCGCCGACGCTGCCCGTCTCGTTGCCGCTGATCCGGCCGAGGCCGTTGTAGCCGAAGGTCAGTTCCAGGAAGGAGTTGTGCTGTGAGCCGCCGATGTACGGGCGGGAGCCGGCGGGCCACCACTCCACCACGGCCACCCACCAGCCGCCGGCCGCCAGCGCGGCCAGCCCGGCCAGCAGCAGCTGCCCCAGGCGCCGGCGCAGCCGCGTCGGCGCGCAGACGGCGTAGAGGACGGCGAGCGGCGGCAGGATCACGAATGCCTGGAGGGTCTTGGTCAGGAAGCCGACGCCGACCGCGACGCCGGCCCAGACCAGCCACCGGGCGTGCGCCCCTTCGAGGGCGCGCAGCACGCAGTACACGGTGACGGTCAGCAGCAGGGTGAGCAGCGCGTCGGGGTTGTTGAAGCGGAACATCAGCGCGGCCACGGGGGTCAGCGCGAAGGCGGTACCGCTCAGCAGGGCCGCCGCCGGGCCGAACTGGCGCCGTACGGCCGCGTACAGCACGGCGGTGGTGGCGACGCCCATCAGGGCCTGCGGGACCAGGATCTGCCAGGCGCCGAGCCCGAAGAGCCGTACCGACAGCGCCATCGGCCACAGGGCCGCCGGGGGTTTGTCGACGGTGATGGAGTTCGCGGCGTCGGAGGAGCCGAAGAAGAAGGCCTTCCAGCTCTCGGAGCCCGCCTGTACGGCGGCGGAGTAGAAGGAGTTGGCGTAGCCGGAGGCGCCCAGGTTCCAGAGCAGGAGCACGGTGGTGGCCAGCAGCAGGGCGGCGTACGCGGGCCGTTCCCAACGGGGCCGGGTGGCCGCGCCGTGCGTGGTGGCGGGAACGGGGGCGGCGGGTGGCAAGAGCGGAAGCGCGGCCGTGGTCACGGACCCTCCTCGGTCGTGGTGGCGATGGTGGGGGCGGCCGGCTTCCCGGGGGCGCCCGAGGGGCCGTGGGGGCCGCCGCGCGGGCCGTGGCGGCCGTCGCGCGGGCCGTGGCGGCCGTCGCGCGGTTCCGGGAAGACCCAGGCACGGAACAACAGGAACCGGAGCACGGTGGCGGCGAGGTTGGCGGTGATCAGCACGGCCAGCTCGGTACCGTGGGCCGGCTCCGCGGTGGCCGCTCCGAGGGCGGCGAGGGACCCGCTGGTCAGGGCCAGCCCGATGCCGAACACCACGAGCCCCTGGGCCTGGTGGCGCACCGCACGGGCCCGCCCGCGCACCCCGAAGGTCAGCCGGCGGTTGGCGGCGGTGTTGGCGACGGCGCACAGCAGCAGCGCGGCGGCGTTCGCCCCCTGCGGTCCGGCCGCTTCCCGCAGCGCGGAGTAGAGCAGCAGGTAGAGCAGGGTGCTCAGCACGCCGACGGCGCAGAACCCGAGCAGCTGCCGGGCCAGTCCGCGCGGCACCCCCGGCAGGGCGCCGCGGTCGCGCGGGTCGTCTCCGAAGGGGCGGGCGAGCCGGTCGAGCGGCAGCGCCCCGACGGCCAGCGCCCTCCCCACCCGCCAGACCCCCTTGAGGTCCTCGGCGGCGGTGCGTACGAGGTGGACGCTGGAGTCGGGGTCGTCGACCCAGTCCACCGGCACCTCGTGGATCCGCAGCCCGGCCCGCTCGGCGAGCACCAGCAGCTCGGTGTCGAAGAACCAGCCGGAGTCCTCCACCAGCGGCAGCAGCCGCTCGGCCACCTCGCGCCGGATCGCCTTGAACCCGCACTGGGCGTCGCTGAAGCGGGCGGCGAGGGATGAGCGCAGCAGCAGGTTGTAGGCCCGGGAGACGAACTCCCGTTTCGCTCCGCGCACCACCCGCGAGGAGCGGGCCAGCCGGGTGCCGATGGCCAGGTCGGAGTGGCCGGAGATCAGCGGGGCCACCAGCGGCAGCACCGCGTTCAGGTCCGTGGAGAGGTCCACGTCCATGTACGCGAGGACGGGCGCCTCCGACCGGCTCCACACGGTGCGCAGGGCGCGGCCGCGGCCCTTCTCCTCCAGCCGCGTGCTGCGCACCTCCGCGAGGCCGAGGGCGAGGCCGGCGGCGACCTCGGGGGTGCGGTCGGTGCTCGCGTTGTCGGCGACGGTGATGCGGAAGGGGTACGGGAAGGTGCGGGTGAGGTGGGCGTGCAGCCTGTGCACGCACGGGCCGAGGTCCTCCTCCTCGTTGAAGACCGGGATCACCACGTCGAGTACGGGCACGCCGGGCCGGAGCGCGAGGGGCGCCCGGGCCGGCAGGGCCCCTGGAGAGGCGTCGGTTGACATGCTCCGACCCTCGTGGGGGGCGCTGTCACCGCTGTGTGGTGAGCCTGTGCCCCGTCTGTGAGTCCCCTGCCGGGCCGGGGGCGAGGGGCAGCGCGACCTCGAAGGCGGTGCGGCCGGGCGCACTGTGCACCTCGACCCGCCCGCCGTGCGCCGAGACGACGGCCTGCACGATGGCGAGGCCGAGGCCCGTGGAGCCGGCGGCGCGGGAGCGGGAGGCGTCCCCCCGGGCGAAGCGCTCGAAGACGTGGGGCAGGAGCTCGGGCGGGATGCCGGGGCCGTCGTCCTCGACGCGGAGCCGGACGGCGGATGTTTCACGTGAAACACGGGCCGTGACGGTGGTGCCGGGCGGGGTGTGGGTGCGGGCGTTGGCGAGGAGGTTCACCAGGACCTGCTGGATCCGGGCCGCGTCGGCCCGTACGGGCGCGGGCTCGTCGGGCAGTGCCAGGTGCCAGTGGTGGTCGGGGCCGGCGGCCCGCGCGTCGCTGACGGCGTCGACGACGAGGGGGGCCAGGTCGGTGTCGGCGGTGGACAGCGGGCGGCCCGCGTCGAGGCGGGCGAGCAGCAGGAGGTCCTCGACCAGACCGGTCATCCGGGTGGCCTCGGACTCGATCCGGCCCAGCGCGTGCCGGGTGTCGGGGCCCGGCTCCTCACGTCCCCGGCGGGTCAGTTCGGCGTATCCCCGGATGGAGGCCAGCGGGGTGCGCAGCTCGTGGCTGGCGTCGGCGACGAACTGGCGGACCCGCATCTCGCTCTGCTGGCGGGCGGTGAGCGCGGAGGAGACGTGGCCCAGCATCCGGTTGAGGGCGGCGCCGACCTGGCCGACCTCGGTGCGGGGGTCGGCCTCGGCGTCGGGCACCCGCTCGTGCAGGTCGGGTTCGCCCCGGTGCAGGGGGAGTTCGGAGACGCGGGTGGCGGTGGCGGCGACCCGGCGCAGCGGGCGCAGGGCGACCCCGATCAGGGCCTGTCCGGCGAGGGAGGCGGCGATCAGCCCGGCGAGGGTGACGGAGACCTCGACCCCGACGAGGGTGCCGACCGTACGGTCGACGTCGCGGAGCGGGATGGCGAGGACCAGGCTGCCGTCGGCGGCGCTGCGCACCCGGTAGCCGCCGAGTCCCGGCAGCTCCGCCGCCACCGGCCCGGGGCGGCCGTGCGCGGCTCGGCGGGCGGCGGCGAGGAGGGCCTCGGACTGGGTCTCGTCGAGGGGGCGGACGTGGTCGAGGGGGGAGCCGTCGCCGGAGGAGCTGAGCCCGGAGGCGAGGACCTTGCCGTCGGGGCCGAGGCGGATCCCCGCGGTGCCGGTCGGGTTTCCCGGGGCCAGGACGAAGCCGAGGCTGTTCTCGCGGGCCGCCTTCCCTGCGCCGGGGCCGCGGAAGGCCATGTCCAGGGAGACGCTCAGCTGCTCGTCGAGCCGGTCGACCAGGTACGAGCGCAGCGCGAGGGTGGTGACGGTGCCGATGGCCGCCCCCACGACGGCGATCAGCGCCACCGCCGAGACGACGAGCCGGGTCCGCAGGGACCAGCGGCGGCGGAGCAGGGGTGGGCGCAGGGCCACTACTCGGCCGGCTTGATCAGGTAGCCGGCGCCGCGCCGGGTGTGGATCATCGGAGGCAGTCCGGTGCCGCCCTCCAGCTTCCGGCGCAGGTACGAGATGTAGAGCTCGACGACGTTGGCCTGGCCGCCGAAGTCGTAGGACCAGACCCGGTCCAGGATCTGCGCCTTGCTGAGCACCCGGCGCGGGTTGCGCATCAGGTAGCGCAGCAGCTCGAACTCGGTGGCGGTGAGGTGGACCTCCTGGCCTCCGCGCACCACTTCGTGGCTGTCCTCGTCGAGGCTCAGGTCCCCGACGGTCAGGACCGAGCCGCCCCGGGCCGCCTGGGCGGCGCCGGAGCGGCGGACCAGACCGCGCAGCCGGGCGACGACCTCCTCCAGGCTGAAGGGCTTGGTGACGTAGTCGTCGCCGCCCGCCGTCAGGCCGGCGATCCGGTCCTCGACGGAGTCCTTGGCCGTCAGGAACAACACCGGGACCTGCGGGATCTCACGGCGCAGCCGGCCGAGGACGGCCAGCCCGTCCATGTCGGGAAGCATGATGTCGAGGACCACGACGTCGGGGCGGAACTCCCGCGCGGCCCGTACCGCGCCGACTCCGTCGCCGGCGCTGCGGACCTCGCAGCCCTCGTAGCGCAGGGCCATGGACAGCAGCTCGGAGAGCGAGGCCTCGTCGTCGACGACGAGGACCCGGCAGGGTCCGCCGTCGGGCCGCACCAGGGCCGTCGGGGTGCCGGTGGACGTGGACGCGTGGGAGGTGGTCGTCGCAGTCATGACTTCACGTTGGGCGCCGCCTCTGAGAGCGTTCTTGCCCCTTCCTGTGAATCTCCTGAGAAACGCCGCTCAGGAAACGGGGGCCGGCCCGAGCCCGAACAGGCGGGCGCCGTTGTCGTGGCAGACGGCCCGCAGCCAGTCGTCGCCGAGGCCGAGGCGTTCGAGGGCCTGGAGCTGGTGCTCGTAGGGGTAGGGGATGTTCGGGAAGTCGGTGCCCAGCAGGATCCGGTCCCCGAGGTCCGCGAGCCGTGCGAGCTCCGCGGGCGGGAAGCCGTTGAGCCGCTCGGAGAAGTCGGTGAAGACCATCGTGGTGTCGAGGAGGACCCCGGGGTGGCGGTCGGCCAGGTCGAGGAAGTCGACGTACTCGGGCATGCCCATGTGGGCGATGATCAGCCGCAGGCCGGGTGTGCGCTCCAGCAGCCGGCCGACGGGCCCCGGACCGGTGTACTTGGCCGCCACGGGGCCGGAACCGCAGTGGATCACGGTCGGGATCCCGGCCTCGGCCAGCAGCCCCCACACCGCCTCCAGCCGCTCGTCGTTCGGGTCGTACCCGCCGACCTGGAGGTGCGCCTTGAAGACGCGGGCCCCGCCCTCCACGGCCCGGCGGACGTACGCCGCCGCGCCCTCCTCGGGGAAGAAGGTGGCGGTGGGCAGGCAGTCGGGGGTGCGGGCGGCGAATTCCGCGGCCCAGGAGTTGAGCCAGGCGGCCATCGCGGGCTTGTGCGGGTAGAGCATGGAGGTGAAGGCCCGGACCCCGAACTCCCGCAGCAGCGCGACCCGCTGCTCCTCCTCGTGCCGGTAGGTGATGGGCCACGGGACCCCGGTGAGCGGGCCGAACCCGTCGAAGTAGTCCCAGACCTTGGTCAGGACCCGCTCGGGCATGAAGTGCGTGTGCACGTCGACCAGTCCGGGCAGTCCGAGCCGCTCACGGAAGGCGCGGAGCGTCTCAGCCGTTGCGGGCAAAGCCGTGGCTCCGCTCTACGGTCGCGACGTGCAGGGTGTAGCTCTCGTACCAGTGGGCGCGGCCCTGCTTCATCGCCGCCTGGTGTTCCATGTCCTCCCGCCACACGCCCAGGGAATCGTGGTCGCGGAAGTAGGCGACGGTGATCCCGAGGCCTCCGGGGGTGCGCGCGGACTCGTAGCCGAGGAAGCCGGGGTTGTCGGCGACGAGCTCGTTCATCCGGGCATTGGTCTCGGGGTATCCGCTCTCGTCGGGGGTGCGGACGTTGCTGAATACGGCCATTACATAAGGCGGTTCGAACGCCTGAACGGGCTGGATGCTCATGCCCTCCACCCTCGGCGGACGGCCCCCGGCATGTCCACCGCAAACGGCCCCGGAAGGCCAAAGGGATCCAAGTTTTGACCTGGCCCGGCGGGACGGCCCCCGCGTCAGAACAGGCCGTCCTGCGCGGCCGGGGGCACCACCGGGGGAATGTCCGCGAGCGGCACGTCGGTGACGGCCTCCGCGGCCGCCGCGGCCAGTTCCCAGCCGACCAGCAGCCGGGTGTCCAGCACGAGCCCGTCGGCGAAGTGCAGGTCCGGCCCGGCGGCGCCCACGAGCCGGCCCGCCACGGTCCCGCCCGGCACCAGTTCCGTGACCACCCGGGCCGGAGCGGGCAGGCCGTCCGGCCAGAACACCCCGGCGTGGTCGGTGACCTCGCAGCCCACCCGTTCCAGGGAATCGGGCCACCCGGGCAGCGCGGCGGCGCGGGCGTGCAGCTCGGCGACCTCCCGGGCCCGCTCGGGCCCGGCCGGCAACCGCGCCCGTACGGCGCGCTTGCGGGCGTACGCGATCCGGTCGGGCACCCCGAGGGCGGCGCGCAGCAGTTCCTCGGTCCGGCGCGCGGCCATCAGGGGGCCGCGCCCCAGCCAGGCCCAGGTGACCGCCCCCTGTTCCAGCAGCCGGACGGCCCCGCGCTCCTCGGCGGTGATGCCGACCTTGACCATCCCGGGCCCGAACCAGGCCAGGTACACCCGGTACGTGCGCGGATCGGCGGCGTTGGTGTCGGCGGCCACCGAGAAGGACCGGTCGAGGCGGGCGCACTCCGGGCACTGGGCCGATCCCGTCCGCCCGGGTACGGTCCGGGCCGCCGGGCACGGGGTCCGCTTGCCGGCCCGCCGCACCCCCGGGCAGCGCCGCTCGCCCCGCGCCTCGAAGGCCAGGGGCCGCCCGTACCCGAGGGGGCCGGCGCGCTCCCGGCCGGCCGGGTCGCACCAGCCGATGGCGGGGCCGCCGCCGCTCCACCGGATGCCCGTGCAGCGCCAGGTCACAGCGGGAGTGAGCGCTCGAAGAAGGTCTCCAGCACCACGGTGGCCTGGGTGCCGCTGACCCCGTCGATGGCGTAGAGGCGGCGCAGGACGTCCTGCAGCTGCCCGGTCGTGGCCGTGCGCACCTTGACCATGACGGACGCGCTGCCCGCGATGATGTGCGCCTCCTGGATCTCGGCGATGGCCTCGAAGGCCTCACGCGAGTCCCCCATCCAGGCGCGGGAGTCGACCAGGACGTAGGCGAGCACCCCGCTGCCGACCGCGGCCGGGTCCACGTCGACGGTCGTGCGCCGGATGACCCCGCGCTCTCGCAGTTTGCGCACCCGCTCGTGGGTGGCGCCGGCCGACAGCCCGACGGCCGCGCCGAGGGCGGCGTAGGACTGGCCCGCGTCCTCCTGGAGGCGCCGGACGAGTGCCCGGTCGATGTCGTCCACGCGCTGTTCCTCCCCTGGGACCCGCAGCTCTTGCGAAGACGGTACCTGATCCTGCAATCTCACGATCACGCCGAACAAAATTCGGCTCACCACTCAAATGGGGGAACAATGTCAGGCATTGCCGACCTCGCCTTGTACGAGATCCTGGATGAACGTTTCCGTACCGGCCGCTGCGCCAATGGCGACCTGCGCCTGGAGCGGCTCCACGACGACTGCCGCTGGGCCGAGGGCCCGCTGTACCTGCCGGCCTGGCGCCAGCTGGTGTGGAGCGACATCCCCAACGACCGGATGCTGCGCTGGGACGAGGCCACCGGCGCGGTCTCCGTCTTCCGCTCCGCGGCCGGGCACTCCAACGGCAACACCCTCGACCGGGAAGGCCGCCTGATCACCTGTGAGCAGGGCAACCGGCGCGTCACCCGCACCGAGCCCGACGGCCGGATCACCGTCATCGCCGACCGCTACGACGGCAAGCGGCTCAACAGCCCGAACGACGCGGTGGTCCGCTCCGACGGCTCGGTCTGGTTCTCCGACCCCGACTTCGGCATCACCAACGACTACGAGGGCCGGCGCGCGCCGAGCGAGATCGGCGCCTGCAACCTCTACCGCGCCGACCCGGCCACCGGCGAGGTCCGGCTCGTCGCGGACGGCTTCCTCGGCCCGAACGGCCTGGTCTTCTCCCCCGACGAGAGCGAGCTGTACGCGGCCGACACCCGCGCGGGTCACATCCGCGCCTTCAAGGTCGGCGACGACGGCACCCTCGGCGGGGACAGGATCTTCACGGCCTGTCCCTCGGTGGACAACATCCGCTTCGACGACGAGGGCCGGCTCTGGGCGGCCGCGATGGAGTCGGGGGTGCACTGCTACGCGGCGGACGGCGACCTGATCGGCCGCCTGCGCGTCCCGGAGCCCGTCTCGAACATCGCCTTCGGCGGCCCGAAGAACAACCGTCTCTTCATCACCGCCACCACCTCGCTCTACTCCCTGGTGATGTCGGTGACGGGCCTGCCCCGCGTCCTGCCCGCCCGGCCGTAGGGGCCCGCCCGCGGTCGGCGCCGGGGGCCGTCCGTCACCCGGACGGCCCCCGGCAGCCGCCCGACCGGGCTAGCGGGCCACGAACTGGGTCAGGATCGCCTGGACCTCGTAGATGTCCACGCCCTTGGTGAAGGTCTTCTCGATCGGTGCCGCACTGCCCGATATCCAGATCTTCAGCTCGGCATCCAGATCGAAGTGCCCGGCCGTCTCCACGGAGAAGTGCGTGATGCTCCGGTACGGGATCGAGTGGTACTCGACCTTCTTACCGGTGAGGCCCTGCTTGTCGACCAGCACCAGGCGCCGGTCGGTGAACAGGATCGTGTCCCGGATCAACAGGTACGCGGCGTGCACCTGCTCCCCGTGGCCCATCAGCCGGGCGTAGTCCCGCTGCGCCGAGGCGGGGTCGATGTGGTGGGCATTCCCGAACAGACCCATGGAGTCCCCCTTCAAAGGTTCAAAAGACCGTCTGACCGCGAAGGCTATCCACGGGGACGTGAGGACAACGCAAGAGGCCCCCCGGTGAACCGGGGGGCCTCTTCGGCTGTGCACTCGGCAGGATTCGAACCTGCAACCTTCTGATCCGTAGTCAGATGCTCTATCCGTTAAGCTACGAGTGCTTGGGCTTCCCGGGGTTTTGCGCCCCGTTGGCCTTGCGAGAACAACAATACATGGACCTCGCCGGGACGCGAAATCCATTAGCCGCATGGCGTCTGACCTGCGAAAACGTCCCAGAAGAAGATCGTCCGACCGGATCCGCGACCGGTCTGGAGCCCGCCGGGTTACCCACCGGGGGCCATCCGAAACCCCGAACCTGCGAGCCCGGCGGGCAGGGGCCCCGCGTCCGACCCCTGAACGCACCGAAGCCCCGGTCCGTGAGGACCGGGGCTTCGTGAGTGCGGAGGCGGAGGGATTTGAACCCTCGATGGGGTGTAAGCCCCAAACCGCATTAGCAGTGCGGCGCCATAGACCGGACTAGGCGACGCCTCCAGCACACCCTCGCGTACGAAGGTGCGTGCAGATGATGACACAGCCGCAGGGCCGGTCACCAATCCGCTCCCACGGTACAAGGCGCCGGGCCCGCAGGGCAAAGCCTTAAGGCACGGAACGTCGGAGCGGGCGCGTCGTTGGTGAGGCGTACGACGTACGGACGACCTGGAGTGCCCCATGCTGCGTCTCGCCGCCTTCGCCGTCACCTCCGCCCTGGCCGCCGCGGCCGCCGGCCCGCTGCCACCGCTGCCCCTCGGACGGCTGCTGGCGTCCCCCGACCGCCTCACCGTCGCCGTGTCCGACACCGGCAACCGCCGGATCGACGGCGAGTACCGGCTGGAATGCCGCCCGGTCGGCGGCGACCACCCCGAGGCCAAGGAAGCCTGCGACCGCCTGGAGCGGCTCTCCAGGGAGGGCAAGGACCCCTTCGCCGCCGAACCCAGGCGCCGGCTGTGCACCTTCCAGGACGGCGGGCCCGCCAAGGCCCGCATCACGGGAACCTGGCACGGACGGAAGGTGGACAGCACGTTCGACCGGAAGAACGGATGCGACATCGCCCGTTGGAACGACATGGAACCTGTGCTTCCGAGTGCGCGTTCCTGACCTGGGAGGATGTGGCGGATGCACGGTTTCCCCCGTACATCCGCCACCTCGCCGCGGGACGGTGCCCTTAGACTCCTCCCGTGACATGCCGGTAGTCGTGGTCAGGGAGGAAGCTCGTCGTGAGCAGCAGGCCATCCCGAGGCGCTGCTCGCCTCGCAGCAATACTCGACGCGCTTCCGGACGCGCTGTTGCTCGTCAACGCCAACGGCACGGTCGTCAACGCGAATTCGATCGCCCTTGAGGTCATGGAGAGTCCCGGCACGGGTCTCGTCGGCCGCGGGGTGCTCGACCTCCTGCCGGAGTTCGACTCCAAGCTGATCCCCGGTTCGATGCGCCGTCCCGGCGACGACGAGGACGGCCGCGCCCGGCCCAAGCGGATGACCGCGCGCCGCACCGACGGCAGCGAGTTCCCCGTCGAGGTCACCAGCGCCCACCTCGACGGCCGTGACGCCTACCGCGAGCCCCAGCCCGCCTACACCGGCGACGAACTGCTGATGCTCGTCGTACGGGACCTCTCCGAGACCGTGGACACCGAGGCCGAGCTGGCCCGCTCCCAGCGGCAGACCGAGATGATCCTGCGCGCCGCCGCCGAAGGCGTCGTGGGCACGGACACCGACGGCCGGGTCGTCCTGGTCAACCCCGCCGCCGCGCAGATCCTCGGGTATCGCGCCACCGACCTCGGCAACCGCGAGCTCCACGGGCTGATCCAGCACTCGCGCGCCGACGGCTCCCCCTTCCCCTTCGACGAGTCCCCGCTCGCCGACACCCTGCGCAGCGGGCGCAAGCACCGGGTCCGCGGCCAGGTGCTGTGGAACAAGGCCGGCCAGCCCGTCGCCGTCGACCTGACCACCTCGCCCGTACGGGACGGGGAGCTGCTCGTCGGCGCCGTCATGACCTTCACCGACCGGCGCCCGTACGACGCCCTCGCCGCGCGCCACGCCCAGCTGATCGCCGTCCTCGGCGAGTCGCTGCGCGGCCCGCTGGAGGAGCTGCGCGGGGAACTGGCCACCCTGGCCGCCGACGACGCGGGACAGCTGTGGCCCGAGGCCAACCAGCTGCTGCACCATCTGGCCGCCGGCTACTCGCGGATGACCACCCTGGTGGACAACGTGCTGGGCTACCAGCGGCTGGACGCGGGCAGCGACAAGCTCAAGAAGAAGAACGTCCTGATCAATACGGTCGTCGCGGCCGGTATCGACGGGGCCGTCGAGCTGATCGGCCCCGGGCGGGTGCAGTTCGCCGTCCACGCGCCGACCATCGAGGCCGAGGTGGACGCGCAGCGGATCTCCACCGCCCTCGCGCACCTGGTCGCGGACGTCGCGGGCGTGGACGCCACCGGCAAGACGCCCCAGGGCAGCGGCTACATGGACTCCACGATCGTGGTGGCCGCCGCGCAGCGCGGTGACGTCGTACGGATCGAGGTGCGCGGCCCCTACGAGGGCGGCGACCCCGTGCACGGACCGATCGTGCGGGGCATCGTCGCCGCACACGGCGGGGTCCTGCAGACGGTGGAGGTGCCGGGCGCGCCCGGCGGGGCGTTCGTGCTGGAGCTGCCGCTGGGTTCGGGAGCCGGGACGGTGACCCTGCCCGAGCCCGAACCGGAGCCGGAGCCGGACGCGGCCGACGGCCGCGAGGAGGCCTCCGGGGAGGGCGGACCCGGCCGGACCGGCGCTCCCGCCGGGCGGCGGGCCCGGCGCGGGGTGGACGCCTTCCTGGACGACGACGGCGACCGGGAGAAGCCCTCCGGGGCCCGTGAGGCCGGGGGCGCACTGGCGCTGCCGTCCGGGCGGCGCCGCGCCGACGGCAGCCCCGCCGAGGGCCCTTCCGGCCCCGCGGAACTCGCGCAGTCCCCGGTGAACCCGGCCGGGCTGGGCACCGGGCGCCGACGGGGCCGCGACGGCGACGGCAGCGAGGTCCCGGGTGGGCTCGAACTGCCGGGCGCAGCGCGTCCCGTACCGCCACAGGGCACCGCCATGCCGGCGCTGCCGCCCGTGCCGACGGTGCCCCCGGTTCCGGTGACCGAACATCCCGCCGGACGCCGCCGGGCGCTGGGTACCGCGGCCGCGTCGGCGCGGCCCGGCACCGGTCCGGCGCCGGCCTCCGGGCTCGGGGCTCCCGTCGCGCAGCGGCCGGTCGCCCCCGAGGGCGGCTTCGCACTGCCCGCGGGTCCGGCTCCGGCCGGCCCTGCCGTCCCTCCCGCTTCCGCTTCCGCTTCCGCCCCYGCGGCGGCGTCCCCCGGCACCGGTGAGACCGACGGGGACTCCGACGGACCGGGCGGGCGTCGGGGCCGACGGGTGCTCGGCGCGCCCGCCGGCAGCGAGCCTCAGACCCCCGCCGCCACCGCCGACGAGGGGGAAGCCGTACCTCCGACCGGGCGTCGGCGTGCGCTGCCCGCTCCCGCCGCGTGGCCCGTTCCGGCGGCCCGGACCGCCCCCGAGGACACCGACGGCGCCGGCCGGGCCGCCGCCGTTCCCGCCGCCCGGCAGGCCGCTGACGCCCCGGCGGGCGCGGGGCAGCCGATCAGCGTGCGCGCGCTCGGCACCCTGGGCCAGGGCATCTCCGTGGACCCCTCCGCGGCAAGCACCGGTGGGTCCGGGCCCGGCCGTCGGCGCCGGCTCTCCGAACCGGCCCCCCAGGGACGCACCTTCGCCATAGGCGCCCCCGAGGCCGGCGCCGCCGAGGGTCCCGAGCCGCTGGACGGCCCCGGTGGCGCCGTCGAGGTGGTCAACCGCCCCGTTCCGCTTCCCGTGGACGACGAGCTGCCGCCCGAGCCGCTGGACAACCCGCGCCGGCTGCTGGTGTGGCCCGCGCCGGACGCCCAGACGCAGCAGGCGCTCAGCGACCGCGGCTACCGCCCGGTGATCGTGCACTCCCGTGAGGAGGTGGACGCGCAGATCGCGGCGTTCCCCGCCGCACTGTTCGTCGACCCGCTGACCGGGCCGATCACCCGGACCGCCCTGCAGTCCCTGCGCCAGGCCGCGGTGGCCGCCGAGGTGCCCGTACTCGTGACGGCCGGGCTGGGACACGCCACGCGGGAGGCCGCGTACGGCGCCGATCCGGCCGTGCTGCTGAAGGCCCTCGCGCCCCGCGACAGCGAGCAGCACCCTTCCCGGGTACTGCTCATCGAGGAGCACGAGGAGATCGCGACCGCGCTGACCGCCGCGCTGGAGCGGCGCGGCCTGCAGGTCGCGCGGGCCGGCGCGGACACGGACGCCGTGGAGCTGGCGACCCGGATGCGGCCCAACCTGGTGGTCATGGACCTGATGCAGGTGCGGCGGCGGCGGGCCGGGATCGTGGACTGGCTGCGCGCCAACGGGCAGCTGAACCGCACTCCGCTGGTCGTCTACACGGCCACCGGCATCGAGTCGGCCCAACTGCCGCGGCTGGCCTCCGGCGAGAGCGTGCTGTTCCTCGCCGAGCGGTCCACGACGGCCGACGTGCAGGGCCGCATCGTGGACCTGCTGGCCAAGATCGGGACCAACTAGTCATCCTGGCCCGATGGCCATCACCAGCACGTCCGAGCAGACCGTACCCGCCGACAACGGAGAGGTGAACCTGCTCATCGCGCGGCAGGTGGAGCCCGGGCACGAGGAGGCCTTCGAGGCCTGGGCCCACGGGATCCTGGAGACCGCCGCCGGATTCCCGGACCACCTCGGGTACGGACTCTTCCGGCCGGCGGAGGAGGGCGGGCCCTGGTTCCTGGTGCACCGCTTCCGCAACCAGGCGGCGTTCCAACGCTGGCAGGACTCCCCGGAGCGGGCGCAGTGGTTCTCGAACTGCCTCGGCCACCACCACACCGAGATAGCCCGGCGCGAGCTGCAGGGCATGGAGACCTGGTTCGCCAAGCCGGGTACGACCCGGCCCGCGCCGCCCCGCTGGAAGATGGTGATCAGCTCGGGGCTGGCCATCTTCCCGATCTCGCTCGCGGGCAACGCGGTGCTCGGGCCGTACCTGGTGGACGTCAACTTCGTGCTGCGGACCGCCGCCTTCGCGGTGGTCTTCAGCACCCTGATGACCTACGTGGCCATGCCCGCGGTCAGCAGGCTGCTGCGGCCCTGGCTCACGCGCGGCTGATCAGGCCAAGGTGGTCACGTCGAGGTCGCCGTCGGCGTACTGCTTGCGGATCACCTTCTTGTCGAACTTGCCGACGCTCGTCTTCGGTACCGCCTCCACCACCGTCCAGCGCTCCGGCAGCTGCCACTTGGCGATCGACTCGGAGAGGAAGGCGCGCAGTCCCGCGTAGTCCACCGTGGCGCCCTCCTTGAGGACCACCGTGGCCAGCGGGCGCTCGCCCCACTTCTCGTCCGGGACCGCGACGACGGCGGCCTCGGCCACCTCGGGATGCGCCATCAGCGCGTTCTCCAGTTCCACGCTGGAGATCCACTCGCCGCCGGACTTGATGACGTCCTTGGCCCGGTCGGTCAGGGTGAGGTAGCCGTCGGGGCTGATCACGCCGACGTCCCCGGTCTTGAGCCAGCCGTCGGCGCTGAACTTGTCCTCCGGGCGAAGGGGTTCCCCGGCCGCGCCCCCGTAGTAGGCGCCCGCGATCCAGTTGCCGCGCACCTCCAGCTCGCCCGCGGCCTCCCCGTCCCAGGGCAGGCGGTCGCCGCCGGGGCCGATGAGGCGGGCCTCGACGCCCGCCGGGAAGCGGCCCTGGGTGACCCGGTACGGCCACTCCTCCTCGGCGCTCAGCCCGGCCGGCGGGTGCGCCATGGTGCCGAGCGGGGAGGTCTCCGTCATGCCCCAGGCGTGGCAGAGCCGGACGCCGAGCTTGTCGTAGGCCTCCATCAGGGAGGGCGGACAGGCCGCGCCGCCGATGGTGACCTGCTTCATCGAGGTCAGGTCGCGCGGGCGGGCGGTGACCTCGGCGAGCAGGCCCTGCCAGATGGTCGGGACGGCCGCGGCGTGCGTGGGCTTCTCGCGCTCGATCATGTCGGCGAGCGGGGCGGGCTGCAGGAACCGGTCCGGCATCAGCATGTTGATGCCGGTCATGAAGGTGGCGTGCGGCAGGCCCCAGGCGTTCACGTGGAACTGGGGAACCACGACGAGGCTGGTGTCCCGGTCGGTGAGGCCCATCGACTCGGTCATGTTCACCTGCATGGAGTGCAGGTAGATGGACCGGTGGGAGTAGAGGACGCCCTTGGGCTCCCCGGTGGTGCCGGAGGTGTAGCACATGGCCGCGGCCTGGCGCTCGTCCAGCTCGGGCCAGTCGTAGTGGTCGGAGCGGCCCTCCAGGAGCTCCTCGTACTCGTGGACCCGTACGTCGAGTCCGTCGAGGACGGAGCGGTCGCCGATGCCCGTGACCACCACGTGCTCGACGGTCGGCAGGTGCGGCAGCAGGGGGGCCAGCAGCGGCAGCAGGGTGCCGTTGACCAGCACGACCCGGTCCGCGGCGTGGTTGACGATGAAGACCAGCTGCTCGGGCGGGAGCCGCAGGTTGAGCGTGTGCAGGACGGCGCCCATGGACGGGATCGCGAAGTACGCCTCCACGTGCTCCGCGTTGTTCCACATGAGGGTCGCGACCCGGTCTTCCTGCCGGACGCCGAGTTCGTCGCGGAGTGCGCCCGCGAGCCGGGTGGCGCGGGTACCGATCTCGGCGAAGCTGCGGCGGTGCGGCTCGGCCTCCCCGGTCCAGGTCGTGACCTGGGACTTCCCGTGGATCGTCATCCCGTGCTGCAGTATGCGGGTGACGAGGAGTGGTACGTCCTGCATGGTGCTCAGCAAAGCGTCCTCCCGGTGAGCGCTGCGGCGCTGCGGCGGCTGTCGGATGCTGCCGATTCTGTGCACATACCGGTCGGCATGTCACTACCCGGGAGTACAACAGCGGGGCGGATCACTGTCCGGGACCGCGGGCAGGTCGGTGTTTCACGTGAAACGACACCGCTGTTCGGGCGTCGGTTTTCGACGTCGGATTTCGGCGTCGGTGTTTCACGTGAAACATCGCAGGGCCGGGCGGGTTTGGGTCAGCGGACCGGGGTCAGCTCCGGGTCCTCGCGGAGCTTGACGAGCGCGCGGGAGACGGCGCTCTTGACCGTTCCGACCGAGACCCCGAGGAGCTCCGCGGTCTGCGCCTCGCTCAGGTCCTCGTAGTAGCGCAGGACGACCATGGCCCGCTGGCGGTCGGGCAGCCGCGTCACCGCGCGCCACATCGCGTCGCGCAGCGCCTGGGCCTCGGCGGGGTCGGCGGCCGGCGACTCCTCGACCTCCGGGATCTCGTCGCAGACGAACTCGTCGACCTTGCGCTTGCGCCACTGCGAGGTCCGGGTGTTGACCAGGGCCCGCCGGACGTAGCCGTCCAGAGCCCGGTGGTCCTCGATCCGGTCCCAGGCGGCGTAGGTCTTGGCGAGGGCCGTCTGGAGCAGGTCCTCGGCATCGCAGGGATTGGCGGTGAGGGACCGCGCCGTGCGCATCAGGACCGTGCCGCGCGTCCGGACGTACGCCGAGAACGACGGGTACGGCGTCGGGTTCGAGGCGAGTGTGCACACAGGCGTGGTCATGACTCCACGCTAGGAGCGGACGGCGCCCCTGGGATCGGCCGCAGGTGCCGAAGGCGGGTCCATCTCAGGTTGTAGGGCCGGGCCGCGACCCACCTCCTGTAGGTGGAGGAGGTGGGCGCGGACCGGGACTGCGGTCAGGCGTCGGCGCCCAGGATCAGCCCCGAGGTGGGCACCCCGGTTCCGGCCGTGACGAGCACGTGCCCGGCGCCGGTGACCTGGTTGACGGAGGTGCCCCGCAGCTGGCGGACGGCCTCGGCGATGCCGTTCATGCCGTGCAGGTACGCCTCCCCGAGCTGGCCGCCGTGCGTGTTGAGCGGGAGCGCGTCGGCGGCGACGAAGTCGGCGGCCTCGCCCGGTCCGCAGAAGCCGAACTCCTCCAGCTGCATGAGCACGAAGGGGGAGAAGTGGTCGTAGAGGACGGCCACGTCGATGTCCGCGGGGCTCAGGCCGCTGGTGCGCCACAGCTGTCGGGCGACCACGTCCATCTCCGGGAGCCCGGTGAGGTCGTCGCGGTAGAAGGAGGTCATCGCCTCCTGACGGCGGCCGGCCCCCTGCGCGGCCGCGGTGATCACGGCGGGACGTCGGCGCAGGTCCCGGGCCCGCTCGGCAGTGGTGACGACGAGGGCCTGGCCGCCGTCCGTCTCCTGGCAGCAGTCCAGGAGCCGCAGGGGCTCCACGATCCAGCGGGAGGCGGCGTGGTCGGCGAGGGTGATGGGCTTGCCGTGGAAATAGGCGGCGGGGTTGTTCGCCGCGTGCCGTCGGCCGGTGACCGCGACGTGGCCGAAGGCCTCGGGGGTCAGGTGGTACGCGTGCAGGTAGCGCTGGGCCGCCATGGCCACCCAGGAGGCCGGGGTGAGCAGGCCCCAGGGCAGGGCCCAGCCGAGGGCCGCGCCCTCCGCCGAGGGCTCGCGCTGCTGGACCCCGGAGCCGAAGCGGCGCCCGGAGCGCTCGTTGAAGGCGCGGTAGCAGACCACCACCTCGGCCACCCCCGTGGCGACGGCGAGGGCGGCCTGCTGGACGGTGGCGCAGGCGGCGCCACCGCCGTAGTGGATGCGGGAGAAGAAGGAGAGGTCCCCGATGCCGGCCGCCTGGGCCACCGTGATCTCGGGGCTGGTGTCCATCGTGAAGGTGACCATGCCGTCCACGTCGGCGGGGGTGAGGCCGGCGTCATCGAGGGCGGCGTGGACCGCCTCGACCGCGAGCTTGAGCTCGCTGCGGCCGGAGTCCTTGGAGAACTCGGTCGCGCCGATGCCGGCGATGGCGGCCCGGCCGCCGAGGTCGTCCCGGGTGCGGACGCTCATGCCCGGGCCTCCAGGGCGACGGTCACGGTGCCCGTGACGTGGTGGCCGATGCGGTTGGCGCCGACGACCCGGATCTCGACCGTGTCCCCGTCGAGGGCGCTGACGGTGCCGGTGAGGGTCATGGTGTCACCGGGGTGGTTGGGGGCGCCCAGGCGGATGGCTACCTTGCGCAGGACGGCGTGCGGGCCGAGGTGGTCGGTGACGTAGCGGCCGACCAGGCCGTTGGTGGTCAGGATGTTCATGAAGATGTCCGGGGAGCCCTTCTCGCGGGCGAGTTCCGCGTCGTGGTGCACGTCCTGGTAGTCACGTGAGGCGATGGCACCCGCGACGATCAGGGTGCGGGTGACCGGGATCTCCAGGGGCGGCAGTGCGTCGCCGACGTTCATGCGCTCTCCTCCTGCGTCACGGCGAGGGTGTCGCCCAGCTCTGCCAGCAGTGCGCTGCCGCAGCCCAGGTAGGCGTCCAACTGGCGCCCCCAGAGGAAGTGCCGGTGGACGGGGTGGTCCAGGTCGGCGCCCATGCCGCCGTGCAGGTGCTGGCCGGTGTGGACGACCCGCTTGCCCGCTTCCGAGGCCCACCAGGCCGCCGTGAGCGCGTGCTCTCGGGCCCCGAGCCCCTCGTCGATGCGCCAGGCCGCCTCGTACGCGGTGACCCTGATCGCCTCGGTGTCCATGTACGCGTCGGCGGCGCGGAGCATGACCCCCTGGTTCGTGGACAGCGGCCGGCCGAACTGCTCGCGGGTGGAGGTGTACTCGACCGCGCGGGCCAGGGAGCCGGCGCAGACACCCGCCTGGAGGCCGGCGAAGGCGGTGCGGGCGCCGGCGAGCACCCGGTCGTAGGCGTCCTCCCCGCCGAGCCGCTGCGCGACGGCGCCGGTCAGGGTCAGCCGGCCCGCCGACCAGGGGGCGGTGGTCTCCACCGGCGCCGTGGCCACGCCGGGCGCGTCCGTCCGTACGAACCACAGGGCCCGCTCGGCGTCGGGGACCAGTACGTGCGTGGCGTCGCGCAGCCAGGGGACTGCGGGCGCGGTGCCGGTGAGCCGGCCGTCGGGCGTGGCGGTGATCCGGCCGCGGTCCGGGAACGCGCCGGTGGCGACGGCCTCGCCGGAACCGAGGGCGGGCAGGAGGTCGGCGCGCTGGGCGGGGCTGCCGTGGGCGGCGACCGGCAGGATGCCGTACGCGCAGGTGGCGGCGTACGGGACCTGCGCGGTGGTGCGGCCCTGTTCCTCCAGCAGCAGGACCAGGCCGAGGAGGCCGACCTCCTCGACGGCCGCGGTCAGTCCGGCGGTGGTGAGGGCCTTCCACAGCTCGGCGTCGCTGTCGGTGCCCGCCGCGGCGAGGCGTTCGTGGGTGGCCAGGTCGCGGAAGATGCGGGCCGCGAGGCCGGCCGCCGCGGTCTGTTCCTCGGTGGGGTGGAAGTCCACGTCAGCCCGCCTCTCCGCGGAAGACGGGGAGTTCGAGCGTGTCGTCGACGCGCAGGAACTCCAGCCGGACGGGAAGGCCGATGCGGACCTTGTCGTAGGGGACGCCGGTGATGTTGCCGATCACCCGCACGCCCTCGGCGAGCTCGACGAGGGCCACCGCGTACGGCGGGTCGAAGGCGGGGAAGGGCGGATGGTGCATGACGACGTAGCTGAAGACCGTGCCGGTGCCGACCGCCTCGACGGTGTCCCACGCGGGGGAGGCGCAGGCGTTGCAGCCGGGCAGCCAGGGGAAGCGCAGGGTGGCACAGGCCGTGCAGCGCTGGATCAGCAGCTTGTGCTCGCGCACGCCGTCCCAGAACCCCTGGTTGTCGCGGTTGATCACGGGACGGGGTCGCGGCGGCTTGGGCGGGGCCGGTGGGGGCGCGGCGGCCGGGGYGTACTTGAGGATGCGGAAGCGGTGGGTACCGGCGGGCTCGCCGTTCGCGTGGACGTCCATCCGGGTCGTCACGAAGTGCCCCGTGCCGAGTCTGGTCGTCTTGCGCGGGGAGACCGATTCGATGACGGCGTCGAAGGTCACCGTGTCCCCGGGCCGCAGCGGGCGCAGGTACTCCTGCTCGCAGTCGGTGGCGACAACGGCGGTGCAGCCGGCGGCGTCGAGGAGCGCGAGGAGCTCGTCGTAGGCGGAGGAGCGGTCGGTGTGGCCGGAGAGCCCGCCCATGGTCCAGGCCTGGAGCATGGTGGGCGGGGCGATGGCGTCCGGGCCGGTGTAGGCCGGGTTGGTGTCTCCCATCGCCTCGCACCAGTGGCGGATCATCGGCTCGTTGACGGCGTCCTTGGCGCGGCCGGCGGTGGCGGCGGGGCGCCCTTCGAAGGTCTTGAGCAGGTGGTGGAACCGGCTGTCCCGCTCGGGGCTCCCGGTCTCCGCGTCCCCCGTCATCGCTTCCTTCCCTTCATGCCGAGCCGCATCATGGCGACGATCTCCCGCTGTACCTCGCTGACGCCRCCGCCGAAGGTGTTGATCTGGGCGGCCCGGTTCATCCGCTCCAGCTCACCCCCGGCGAACGCGTCCGGGCCCCTGAGCAGGGCCTCCTCGCCCACCACCTCCTGGCAGATCCGGTACACCTCAACGGTGGACTCGGTGCCGAGGAACTTCACCCCGCTGGCGTCGCCGGGGGCCAGGGTGCCCGCGCCGACGTCCTGGACGAGCCGCCAGTTGAGGAGGCGTACGGCGGCCAGGCGGGCGTGGGCCTCGGCCAGCCGGGACCGTACCCAGGGCCGGTCGGCCGGGCGCTCGCCGGTGGCGGGGTCGGGGGTGCGGGCGTGGGCGAGCGCCCCCGCGTAGAAGTCCTCGGCCTGCATGCCGATGGCGGCGAGGGCGACGCGTTCGTGGTTGAGCTGGTTGGTGATCAGGCCCCAGCCGCCGTGTTCGGGGCCGACGAGGTGGCCCACGGGAACGCGGACGCCGTCGTAGTACGTGGCCGTGGTGGTGAGGCCGCCGACCGTGTCGATGGGGGTCCAGGCGAAGCCGGGGCTGTCGGTGGGCACGAGGACGATGGAGATGCCCTTGTGCTTGGGGGCCTCGGGGGCGGTCCGGCAGGCCAGCCAGATCCAGTCCGCGTTCTGGGCGTTGGAGGTGAAGATCTTCTGCCCGTCGATCACCCAGTCCCCGCCGTCGCGGACGGCGCGGGTGCGCAGCGAGGCGAGGTCCGTGCCGGCCTCGGGCTCGGAGTAGCCGATGGCGAAGACGATCTCGCCCCGCAGGATCCGGGGGAGGAAGTAGTCCTTCTGCTCCGGGGTCCCGTACTTCATGAGGGTGGGGCCGACGGTGTTCAGGGTGACCATGGAGACGGGGGCGCCGGCCCGGTAGGCCTCGTCGAAGAAGACGAACTGTTCGTCGGGGCCGCGGCCCCGGCCCCCGTACTCGACGGGCCAGCCGAGGCCGAGCAGGCCGTCGGCGCCGATGCGGCGCAGCAGCGCGCGCTGGGCGTCCGGGTCCTCGGGCACCCCGTCCGGCAGCAGGTTCCGGAAGTACTCCCGCAGTTCGGTGCGCAGCCTCAACTGGCCTTCGGACGGGGCGAGGTGCACGGCACTGGCCTCCCGGCATCGCATCGGACGAGTGGATCTGACTGTCCGTCAGATCGACTGTCGATGTCAAGGTCGGGAGGGACCGGGACCGGCGCACGCGGAAGGGCGCCCGCCGCGGGCCGTTGTTCTGATTCGAGGCACCGGAGCCGGTGGCCACCTGCTGCGCGTCGTTCGCGGACGAGCCGCTGTCGGCCGAAGCCACGCCGCCGGACAGGACGCCAAGTCGGCCTGTCCCGGACATGCCGAAGCGGGCCGCGCCGTCCGGGAACCCCGCCGTCTCCCGGTCCTGCGGCCCTGCCCTACCAAGCTTCACGCCCCCGCACGCCCCCGGCGCCCGCCGGGGCCATTCCACCGTGCCCCACTCCCGGGGGCACTCCGCGGCGCGATCCACGGCCACGACGACCGGGCTCCAGCGCCTGCGCACTTGCGTCTTGTACGTCCCTGCTTGCCCTACTGACCCTTAAAAGTCCTGCCGGTCCTGCATGCACTGCCTGTCCTGCCTGTCCCGCCTGTCCTGCCTGTCCTGCCTGCCCTGCCTGCCCTGCCGGGCCACCACAGGTCCCGCCACTACGCCGCGAGCGCCATCCGCCCCTGCTCCACGCCACCGCCGCGCACCCTCACCACATCCGCGCCCACGCCCACACCCACGTCCGTACCACTCGCACCGGCGACACGCACCGCGTCGGCCGCGAGCGCTGCCGCGGTGGTGGAACGCCGGACGGAAGGGTTCTTGCCGTGCGCCTCGGCGCGGATCCGCTGCTTGATGGTCGGCGGGAGCGAACCGCCCCGCATCATCGCCCGCCACGTCCGTCGCGCCACCGGAACCGGCCGGCGCACGGCGGGGGCCATCGGAGTGGTGACGGTGGCGGCGGCCTCGACCGGAGCCGCCTTCCTGCCGAAACCAAGGGCGGCCAGGACCGCCACGAGTGCTGCGAGGAGGGTGGTCCAGATCGACGTGATGCTGCTGCGGTGGGTCATGACGAGCGCCTCATTCCTCGATGTTCCGACGGGCGGATCTGCATACATTCGTCATGATGTGGCCGCAACCGCAGAGCCCCCACCACGCGCGCCGTTCTTCTGACAAACACCACTCGTATGAACCAAAGCCGCGTTCCGGCCGCTGAAAGGATCATGCGAACAACCAGAGGGCGGGCCCGTACGGGCCCGCCCTCTGACCTGGAGATCAACCGCCAGGGGAATCGGAAGAAAGAAGGAACCGCGAGGGCGCCCCCGCACTACGGCTGCGGCGGCTGACCCTCACCACCGGGGCGGCCCAGCTGGTCCTTGAGCTTTTCCTGGGCCATGTCGACCTGGCCGGCGTACTTGCCCTGGGTCTTGCCGTCGACGTAGTCACCGGCCTTGTCGACGGCCTGGCCGGACTCCTTCTCGTGACCCTTCAGCATCTGCTTGAGCTTGTCCATCATGGACATGGATGCTCCTTCCGCTGTGTTCCGTCCCCTCCAGCATCGCGGCCCGTCCCGCACACCGCATCCGCGCGGCACCGCGCCCGACGACGTGCCCGGAAGCGACGAACGGCCCCTGACCGGGTTTCCCGGTCAGGGGCCGTTCTTCTGCGGTGGGTGTGGGATTTGAACCCACGGTGACTCGCGCCACGACGGTTTTCAAGACCGATCGCGTGGCACAACTCGCCCCCGCCTTCACCTGGCCTTTCGGCTCCTCCACGCCATCTTCAGCGGTCGCGCTGGCCAGAGGTTGGCCACAGCCATCATTCGGGAGCCTTCCCGACGGCAAGGAAGTGAGAGCTGGCCGCGAGAAGTTCGGGGTAAGGCTCGGCCATCCGGGCGGCCGTCAGGACGGAGGCGAACAGCTCGTCTGATGGGGCGGAGCCGGACTGCTGCTCCACAGCCTTGAGGAGGGACCATGCGGGGCCTTCGACACCGAACACTTCAACGTCGGTGAAGCCCGCAGCGCGCATCTCCTCAGCGAGCTCCTCCGCGCGATGGAAGTACGCCAGGGTGAAGCCACGCTTTCCATCGTGGATGGCGGTGTGAAGGATCGTGGAAATCGACGCCTGCATCCGCTCGGTGTGCAGGTGTGCGTAGGTGACGTGCTCGAAGATCGAGGCGTATCGGTTGATCGCAGCAGCGGCTACGAGCCCTCCGGGTTTCACTACGCGCCGAGCCTCGGAGAGGGCCGCATGCCGGTCCTCGGGGTCCGGCAGGTGGTAGAGCGGGCCAAGCACCTGGACGACGTCATAGGACGCATCTGCGGCAGTCAGATGGCGTGCGTCCCCAAGGGCCGCATTGCACACCTTCGCGGCCTGCTCCACATGCCGCGCGACGGGGTCGATGAGATCCACCTGATAGCCATCGTCAACCAGCCACTGGGCATGCACGCCCGCGCCGCCACCGACGTCCAGAATCCGCGTCGGCGCGGGCGGCAGGAACCGCCGAAGGATCTCCTGCGTGCGGAGCAGCTCAAGGCGTCCATCTGCCGACATGGCCAGCCGGACGCTCTCGTCGACAACCTCGGAGTAGAAGTGCTCGACCTCAGGCGCAAGCTCTCGTTTCAGCATGAGGGCAGTATCCTGTGTACCGGTGGACCAGTCCAGCAAAGCTTTGAAAGGGGAGTCATGGCACTGCTGAAGTACGAAGAGATCGCGGAATCCCTGCGATCCCGGATCGCGGCGGGAGAGTTTGCGCCGGGCGACACCCTTCCGTCTGGGCGGGACCTCGCCGAGCAGTGGTCCGTTTCGCGGGCCACGACCGTCAAGGCCATGGATGTCCTGCGGAATGACGGCGTGGTCGAAGCCCGTCAGGGGACGGGGTTCATCGTCACTGAGACCCCCGTAGCGCGGCCGGCCGGTGGGCGGGCGGCTGGGTCTGCACGCGTGTCGGGCGGCCTGCCGTTCCTGCGCATCGGGGTGCCTGACTGGGCAGTGCCCCCGGGACACGTGGCCGAGGCACTCCGAATGGATGCCGACCGCGAGACCCTCCGTCGGGTGCGCGTCTTGCAGCTCCCTGATGGCAGCCCCCACAGCTACATCACCGCCTGGTTCGCACCCGATGTGGCGGAGTCCGCGCCGCGACTGGCTCAGACCGCGCCGATCGCTGAGGGGACGACCCGGTACGTCCGTCGACAGACCGGCCGATTCCCCGTGGAGGGAACTGACACCACGTCGGTGCGTCTGGCCTCCGACACCGAGGCTGAACATCTCGCCCTGTCAGGGCCGACTGCGGTTGCTGTTCTGCTGCACACGGCATTCGACAACGAGGGCCGCCCTCTGGTTTGCGAAGAGGGAGTCACTCCTGGCTCCCTGTATGAGCGGGTGGACACCTACGCGATGTAGTCCACCCCCGGGCAAACAAGGAGCTGGACCGGTCCGCCGGTCCAGCTTTTTTTGCGCTCTCGAACCCCCATCGACCTGCGGATACGTGACGGTTCGGAGTGGCGCACACACGAAACGCTTGACTGGACCGGTCCACCGGTCCACTCTATGGATGTGGCCGCGAGGTCGCCCAACTCCACCGGAGTTCGGGCGACTTGGTCATGCACTTCATTGGCGTCCGGCGTGTCCCGTTCTTACGGGAGCCCTTCGGGGTTACCGCGCCCGTCGGAGAGCCGCCGTTGTTTGAGAACTCCACAGAGTGATCCACCGCAGCAGTACGGCCGTGACCGAACCGGCCGAGGCGAGTGGAGACCAGCCGACTGAGAACGGGCCCGCGTCACAACGGTCCCTACGCCCCGAAGGGGTGGCACGCCATCGGCTCTAAAGAACCGCACGGCCAGAGATTTGGCTGCGACGACCGCCGGGGACTCGGACCGCCCCCGGCTTGAGCGGCGCCGTGCGAAGCCCAGTCCGACCCGCACCAACGACCACAGTCACCGACACCCGATCTACACGCCAGGTGTCGGCGGCTGTGGCTGTTCGTGGATTCGAATAGCCGACCCAACGAAGTGCAGCCCCCGGCGCGGGAACGTCGGGGGCTGCTGAGTCCCGTTCCTCTGTCGAAGGAGCAAGACCCATGAAGTCCATCGGTGCACTTCAGGACGTTGTTACGCCGTGGTCCGACGGTTTGGAGCCGTCGGACGCGGAGCTGAATGCGATCGAGGCCGAGATGCCCGTGGTCCTGGCCGAGGTCGAGTTGTTGGACGCGCTGATCGTCCTGCTGGACCGTCCGGCGTCGGAGTTCGACGCCCGCCGGATCCGCCGGGCCCGCAACCGGGTGCTGGATGCCCGGCGGGACCTGGCCAACCGCGCCGCCAGCCTGACGGAGTCGGGGGACGCGGCATGACGCACAGCGCCCGTCTGGCCAACTCCCACTTCGGGGAGTGGGAGATCTACGTCGTCACTGACGGCCCGACTCTGGGCTGGCCGGCGTGCGACTTCCGCCGCACCCAGCCGATCCCGACGCTCGCCGAGCGGACCGCCGCGCTGGCCGATCTCGGTTACGAGGCGGCCGAGGGGGCCGTCTGGGAGTGGATGGAGATGGACAACGGCGACACGGGCGACGTTGCCCTCCTCGCCGCGTTCGACGTCCGGGCGATCGGGGAGGCTTCGTGAAGCGCGATCCCAGGGTGCTCCTGGTGCTGGCCTTGGTGGCCGTGGTCGGGATGGCTTTCCGGGTGTCCTGGAATGCGCTGCGGGATGTGGCCCGCGCCATCGGCGCGGACACCACGGCCGCGACGCTCTACCCGTTCGTTGTGGACGGCCTGATGGCTCTGGCCCTGGTCGCGGCCCTCGTCCTCACCGGCCAGGCCCGCAAGTTCGCCCTCAAGGTCCTCGGCGCATATACGGCTGCCTCGCTGGTCCTGAACTACGTGCACGGACTCGTGCCCGCACTCCACGACCACACGGTGGACTGGATGCGGCTGGCCGCGTGGGATCCGGCGAACTATGCGCTCGTCCTGCTCGCCACCAGCCTGCCGGTCGGGTCCATCTATTTCGGCTCCGACCTCGTCGCCAAGGTCCTCCACCACCGCCCCGAACCGCCCCAGCCCGCACCGTACGGGGAGCGTGCGGATTCCTCCGCACAGCATCCGCACACCCCCGACACGGCCAGCATCGACCGGGAGCCGGAGCCGGTCCCGCAGACGGCGCACCTGCCGATGCGGGAGGCGCTGCCGCAGCTCACCGCCTATACGGACGGTGTGCGGGCAGATGATCCGCACACCCCACACGCCGTCCCCGCACACCCCGCCCCCACCGACGCGCACGCGGTATCGGAGGACGTTTTCGAGGAGGCGGAGCTGGAGCGGATGCGGCAGGACGCACGCCGTGCGTACGCCGAATCCGCACAGGCCGCACGCCCCCTCTCCGCCCGTGCGCTGGGCGAGGCGTTCGGCATGAGCGAGTCCTGGGGCCGCAAGCAGATCCTCGCCGCCCGCCAGGACGACGACCGGCCCCGCCTGACCGCCGTCCCGGCCAGCACCGGCTCATGACCGGCCTCCCCGTCTACCGGTGGCGCCTGGCCCCCGACGGGCTCGCCACCCGCCGACAGCTCCGCGCCCTCGGCCTGCGCCCCGGCGGGCAGGACGTCGTCGCCCAGCTCGAGCGTCCCCGCCGCCGGCGCGGCCCGCTGGTCGCCTACCTGTACCGGATCGAACTTGCCGTGCCGGTGCGGCCGATGACCCCCGGCCGGTGGGCCGCTCTCGCCCTCGCCGATGCCGCCCGGCGCCGGTGCCCGGTCTGCCGGGACCACCTCCCGTACGTGATCCCCACCTTGCGCGGCATGTGCAACGCCTGCCACGACTTCCCCGAACAGTGCGTCGCCTGACTGCTTCGACGCGAAAGGAGGAACCGCCATGTCCGGAATCGACTGGGACCACGAGTTCACACGCATGAACCCCGAAGCCCCGGAGAAGCCCAGCACGTCGTCCAAGTTCTCCGCCAAGATCGGCAAGCTCGGCGGAGTCCGCCGCAACACGGCCGCGCTCGCCGTGTGCGGCACCATCGCCGTCCTCGCGGTGTGCGGCACGGTCGTGGCCGTCACCAGCATGCAGGGCGAACAGGCCGCCCAGGACCGCGCCCGCGCCAAGGAGAACGCGGCGAACACCCTCGTCGAGGCACAGGCCGACAAGGAGCGAGCCCAGACCGAGGAAGCCGCGGCCAAGACCCTCTACGAGCGAGAGATGACCGTCTACCTGGAATGCATGAAGGTCCGGGCGGCGGCCGTCGCGAAGGCCGCCTCCTGGGAGGTCTCCAAGGTCCCCGCCTGCACCGCCCCGACCCTCGGCGGCGGTACGGCCCCCAAGGCCAAGGAAGAGGCCACCGGGTCCGACGGCTCCATCACCTCCGGCCCGTGGCTGTGGGTGGCGCTCGTCGGCGCCGGCGGACTCGTCGCCTACAAGAAGCTCTCCGCGTCCTCCGGTTCCGGTTCCAGCTCCGGCGGGGGCGTAATCGCCTCCGTGAACGACAAGGGATTCACCTTCGAGAAGGGTGCGTGAGATGACGCTCCAGTTCTTCGCCCTGGCCCTGTTCATCTGGGCTCTGTTCTTCACCTTCAAGAAGACCAAGGGAAAGCAGATGGCGATCTGCCTGATGCTGATCGTCTCCGGGATCTTCCTGCCTTACACGCCGTTCAGCGACGAGATCCGCAGCACCCTCGAATCGGTCTTCAACACGGCGAACACCACGGTCAACAACATCGGAACGTCACGCTAGGCAACGTTCGCGCCAGTTACCGGTTACCGGTTACAGCCCGCAGACGCCCGGTTCTGACCGCCCTGGGGGACTGAACCGTCGTCCGCAGGGCCTGTAACCGGTAACCGGTAACCGCCGCCAACTACAGAGTGTCACCTAGGGAGGGTCGTGGAACTCCTCGTTCTCCTCGCCATCACCTACCTCGTCGGCGTCGACAACACCCACGGCAAATACGAGAAGGCGGGAATCAAGAAGCCCCCGCCGAAACCGAATGCGAAATGGTCGCCGACCAGGGCGCCGGACACCTTCCGAAATGCCGCCTACAACGCCGCCGCGAAAACCCACTACGGGCTTCTGGCAGGCGCGCATTGGGCCGGGGGACTCCGCGATGGGTGGCGTTCCGCCTACCTGAAGAAGCCGGGCACCAAGCCTTCCGGTTCGCCTTCCGTCCAGCCGCCACCGGGGCCCTCCGCACCCACCGCGGGGACCACCGTGCCGCCGAAACCCACCGTGCCCCCGAAGCCGACCACGCCCCCGACACCGCCGCCCACTCCGCCCACCGCCGCGCCTCCGGCGGGGCCGACGATCCCGCCGCTCGGCACGATCCCGCAGCCCCGCACCGTCCCGCTCCCGAATCACGTCAGGAAGGACCCCGCGATGCAGCCCAACCCGCCCGTTCCGCACACCGCGACTGTGGACGCCAACGGCGTTCACGTCACCACGGCCGCCGGCAAGACCCGTACCTACAGCGGTGGGGAGGTCATGACCCTGACCCAGGTCATCGACCTCGCCGAAGGCGCGGCCACCCTGTGCCAGACCAGTGCCGAGAAGTGCCTGGAGCTCGTGGACGAGTCCGCGCAGCTTGCCGCGGACTGTGACGTCCTGATTGCCGAGATCACGGAGAAGGACGTCGGCGCGAACCTCATCGGCAAGTGCGAGCACCTCAAGGAGCAGCTCGACCTCCAGGCCGCCGCGGCCAAGAAGTTGCACGACCAGATCCAGGGCGGTGAGGAGGCCTGCCGGACCGCGTCCGCGAACGCCGAGGTCCGCCACGGCGGCATCTTCCGGGCGGTTGCCGACTCCCCGCTGACCAAGCCCGCCGAACGCGACTTCTACAACGCCCGATAGCCGAGGAGAGGCCCGCATGTCTGCCACCGAATCCCTCAAGGACGCCGCGACCTACGCGGCCCTGCGCACCAAGCTCGCCTGGCTCACTCACCAGGTCCACTCCCACGCCGACACCGTCACCACCCTCGCCTCCGACGTCGACGAGACGGCCGAGCAGATGCAGGACGCCGCCGAGACGATGAAGGCGCTGGCCGTGGACGACGCCACCACCGCCGAGTTCGCGGACGCCGCGCTGACCATGACCGGCGCCAAGGACGCGGCCGGCGCCTACACGGCCGCCGCGGACAGTGCGGCCGCGGCCGCCGACGACGCCAAGACCACCACGGAAGCCGACCACGGCGGCATCGCCGACGCGGTCGACACCTCCCCGGTCGAGATGGCCGAAGCCGCCTTCTACGCCCAGCAGTAAGGAGAGAAGGACCATGGGGCCGACCCGAGCACAGTTCGTCCAGTACGCGCCCGCCGCTCTCGCCGTGGGGGCACTCACGGCCGGCCCCTGGTCCGCTCTCGCCGCCGCGGCGGCCGGAGTGGGGGCGTGGGCCATCGACGCTTCCGCCCCCGCCCTACGCTCCCTGATCGCCTGCGGGATCACCGCCACAGGCTGCGGCATCGCCGCCCACCAGGTCCTCGCGAGTGGAATGGACCCGTTGTTCGCCCTCGGTCTCGCCGTCCCGGCCGGAGCGGCCGTCCTCGCCCACCACCGCAACACCGCCAGCGAGGTGGCCGCACTTCCTGCCACGGCAGCGACGGGGCAGAGTTCCCAGGCACAGCTCATCACCGCGTGGTGGACGGAGTTCATCTGCGGCCCCACCCAGACCGAGGGCCGCAAGCTCATCCAGCCCGGCGCCCGCCTCGCGCACCTCGCCATCGAGGCCGGAGACGACCGTGTGTCGTTCACCGGGATCATCACGCTGCCCCAGGGCCAGCAGGTGAGGGTGAAGGCAGCCGACATCGCCTCCGTCTACCAGATCCCTGTCTCCCAGGTCGAGATGGGCGACCCCAAGCACTACGCGCCGAACGCGCTGCCTGTCACCGTCCACCTCAAGAAGGCGCCGGAGCAGCCGGGAATCGCCGTGGGTGCCCCGACGACTCCCGAGCAGTTGTGGGCCGCGCACGTTGCCGTCCCTGACGGCGCGATGCCCGGCACCACCTTGACTCTGACCCGCTGCGACGGGCCCCTGGACTGGGAGGGGATCGCTACACGGGAGCGCAAGGCGATCGGGACCGTCAACATCCAGGACCTGGCCGGCAACCTCCACCTGTCGACGATCCAGATCGCTCTGAGTCCCACCGACATGCCCTCGCAGATGGGGGTGCGCGTGATGAAGGAGCACGCGCTGATGCACGGCACCATGCTCTCCGACGTGGTGGACGAGCTGGCCATGGACTCCCGCGGCTACATCCGCCTGGGCACCTACGTCGACGCCCGCCCCGCGCTGGTCCCCCTGGCCCAGCCGGGCTCCGGCGCCCGGCACCTGTACCTGGTGGGCGGGTCCCGCTCGGGGAAGTCCGGGTGCCTGGAACAGGTCCTGCTCTCCGCCCACAAGTCCGCCATCGCCGTGATCCTGGCCTCTCCGCAGGCCGGCACCATCGCCGGAGCGAGTCTGGCCGCGTACTGCGGGGACGGCCTGGACGAAGCGATGGGCGCGCTGCGGCTGGCCTACGCGATGATGCTCGACCGCGAAGCCCGCTACCGCTCCCCGGCCTTCCCCTTCACCGACCCGCTGATCCTGATCGTCATCGACGAAGCACACATGCTGCTGTCCGCCTCCTCGCAGTACCACGCGGAGGCCAAGGCGATCGTGGAGCAGCTCACCCGCCGGTCCCTCAAGCGGGGGATCGGCGTGGTCCTGGCCACTCAGACCCCGCTGGCCGAGGATCTCGGGAACTCCTCGATCATCCGATCCCAGCTCCTGATCGGCGGCGGGGCGGTGTTCCTGCGCTGCGCCAAGGGCCAGGGCTCTCTCGTCGGCGCGAACGCGGTCGAGGGCGCGGAGGGCATCGACCTGTCGAAGATCCCGCCGCAGTGGCCCGGCCAGTACGCCAAGGTCGCCGACCGGGACATGAGCGGCCTGGACACCACGGCCGTCGCCGCTCCCGAGGACGGCACCTTCGGCCTCGGCTACCTCCTCACCCCAGGCTCCCAGGCCGTCCAGTTCCGCTCCCTGTACCTGGACGTGCCGCCCGCCTTCCTCGCAGGAGACGCGACGCCCGTCGCCGTTGAGGACTGCCAGGCGTGGCGCCTGCGGGAGGCAATCGCGCACACGCCGATGGTCGACCAGCGCGGCAAGAACCTGATCGGCAGCCTCGCCGACCTCCTCACCAAGGCCCAGCAGGGGCCGTCCCAGCCTCAGCAGCGGGCCCAGACAGACCCCGCCGGCCCCGCAGCGGCATCCGACGGACAGGAGCTGATCAAGCCGCGAATCCTCGAACTCCTGCGTCAGGAATCGATCTCCATGACCGCCGAGACCATCGCCCGAAAGCTCGGTACCTCCGCCAAGAACATCAAGCCGCGCTTGTCCGAGCTGAAGAAGCGAGACGAGATCACCAACGAAAACGGCCTCTGGAGGGCAGCATGACCACCAGCACCGAAACCCACTTCAACCCCGTCGACCAGGACCTGTACGCGAAGGCATTCCAACTCCTCGACCCCACCCCGGAACCCGCCGCCGCAGCGCTGGCCGCTCCCTCGCCGGTGTCCGTCATCCTCGCCGCCGGGCCGGTGCACCGGCCCGGCCCGGTGGAGAAGACCCTCACCGACGCTCTCGCCTTCCTCGACACCCACGGCTGGGCCAAGCACCGGTTGATCCACCCCGAGGGCGCCCGCTGCTCCATCGGCGCACTCCGCGCAGCCGCCGGCGCCCGCAGCACCGCCTACCGCGACGCCGGAAAGCTCCTCCTGGACGAAGCACGCCGCCAGCACGGCAAGCAGTGGAAGGCGATCCCCGCCTGGAACGACGCCCACACCGGACCCCAGGTCCGCAGCGTCTGGGAAGCCGCCATCCAGCGCGCCAACCACGCGAACATCTGAGACCGGAGCCGACCGTGTCGTTCTCGTTCACCGACCCCAGACCGGACCACGGCCGCGACGACCGCTCCTTCTCCTTCACCGCACCCGCAGAAGTCGAGGAGAAGCTCCAGACGATCACCGACCTGGCCCACGAGATCCTCCGCCTCGTCGCCGAGGTACGCAGGCAGATCGACAGCTGAGCGCCCCACCAGACAGCGAGGGCGGCCCCCTCTCACCACAGACCGGGCCGCCCTCAGCCATGTCCGGCCCGGCTACGAAAATCCTCAACCGTCGAAAGGCCACCGCGTGAATCAGCCCCTGCCCGAGCGCGTCGCCGACGCCCTCGCGCTCCTCACCGGGCAGCGCACTGTCCGCTGCCCGCACCCCGGATGCCGGGTCAGCATCCGCTACCGCCACGTCGCTCCCGACGAGGCCAAGCGGCTCACCGACCTGGCCACCGACCACACCCGCCACTGAACACGCCGAGGGCGGCCCCCTCTCACGCCAATGAAGCGGGGCCGCCCTCGTCCACAACCCATCAACAGACCTGTGGAGGTCACCAGCATGACCCAACCCACCGACATCCGGCGAGCATCGAACGCGGACCGGCCGTTACTCCTGGACCTGTACTCCTGCGCCGGCGGCGCGGGCCGCGGCTACGACCGGGCCGGGTTCACCGTCACCGGCGTCGACATCCGCCCCCGCCCGAACTACCCCTTCACCTTCATCCAGGGCGACGCACTGACCGTCCTCGCCGAACTGATCGCCTCCGGGGAGATCCGCCGCTACACCGCCATCCACGCCTCCCCGCCCTGCCAGGAGAAGTGCGCGCTGACCGTGGGTACCAACCGCTCCCGCGGCTGGGGTGGCATGCACGTCGACCTCGTCGCCCCCACTCGCGCACTCCTCGATGCGTCCGGCCTGCCGTACGTGATCGAGCAGCCCGACGGCAAGGCCGACGTCCGCAAGGACATCACCCTTTGCGGCGAGCAGTTCGGACTCGGAGTCATCCGGCACCGCAACTTCGAACTGGGAGGCTGGACCACCGTCCAGCCCAAGCACCTCAAGCACCGAGGCCGGGTACGCGGCTGGCGGCACGGCAAGTATCACGCCGGACCGTACGTCGCCGCCTACGGCAAGGGCGGCGGTAAGGCCACTGTCGCCGAGATGCAGCAGGCGATGGGCATCGACTGGACCGACGTCCACGAGGAACTCACCGAGGCCATCCCGCCCGCCTACGCGCAATGGCTCGGCCGCGCCTTCCTCGCCCGCACCTCGGCCGGGGCGGTGGCCGCGTGAACGCGCTTGTGGAAGCCGCGCTGGCCGCCGCCGCCCGGGGGTGGCCCGTGTTCCCGCTTCGCCCCGGCGCCAAGAGCCCGGCTCTGCACCGTAACGACCGCTGCCCGCGTACCGGTCCATGCCGGGGCGGGCACGTGAAGTGGGAGCAGCGCGCCACCACCGACCCGGCCGTCATCGCCCGGTGCTGGAGCCACAGGCCGTACAACATCGGCTTGGCCACCGGCCCGGCCGGGCTGATCGTGGTCGACCTCGACATGCCCAAGGAGAACTGCAGTCAGGACGCGCCTGGCGGCGCGGAGAACCTGTTGGCGCTCTGCGAGCGCGCCGGGCAGCCCGTCCCGGCCACCCTCGCCGTGCGGACTCCCTCCGGCGGGATCCACCTATACTTCACCGCTCCCGACGGGGTACGACTGGGCAACACGGCGGGCAAGCTGGCCCCGCTCATCGACACCCGCGCCCACGGCGGATACGTCGTCGCCCCCCGCAGCACCACAGCGGCCGGAATGTACGAGATCACCGACCCGTCCCCGGTCGTCGAACTCCCCGCCTGGCTCCTTTCGCTGCTCCAGCCCCCGGCCCCGCGCCCGATCCACCTGCGGATGCAGACACCGGTCCGCGCAGGCAGTGCCGCACGCGCAGCGCTGCACGCCGAGTGCGAGGCCGTCCGCCAGGCACCCGCGAAGCAGGCGAACAACACGCTCAACCGCAGCGCCTTCAAGGTGGGGCGCTTCGTCGCGTGGGGCGACCTCCCCCGTCAGGAGGTGGAGGAGGCCTTCCAAGCGGCAGGGGAGGACCGCGGACTCACCGTGGCCGAGTGCCGCGCCACGATCCGCTCCGCCCTCGACAGCTCCGCCCGCACGGTCCGCGCCCGGGAGACGGCATGAGCACCCAGATTCCCCTCCCCTTGGAAGGCCTACCCCCCGCCCCTGCCAGCACCAGCCCCGCCAAACCGACCCCAGCCCGGGACGGCCGTGTCGCGCCGAGGGTCGTCGCCGAAGGCGTCCCTTCATCTGTTCGCCTTGACCCGCACGCCGACGGCAGGCGCCGGCCCGTCGCCTGGCTCCACATCGTGGCCCCGCCCTCCTACGGGGCCGCCCCGAGCGTGCGCTCCTGGTGCTCCTGCGGCCGCGATCTCTTCGCGGCCGGGCAGGCCCGTGCCCTCGCACTGATCGCCGACCACGAAGAGCACCGCACCTCTTGTTCCCGCCTCACCCAGCGAAGGGAAGCCGCATGAGTCCGCACGACCCTGAGCTGTGGGAAGGGTTCGACGAGCTGACCCCGGAGGCCCTGGCCGGGCCCACGTGGGACGAGCCCGTACCCCTCAACCCCCGCGGACAGCTCCCCGCCTTCCCCGTGGACGCCCTGCCCCACTGGCTCGCCGCCATGACGGCCGGAGTCGCGGAAGAGACGCAGACACCCGTCGACCTCGCCGGATGCCTCGCACTCGCCGTGATCGGCGCCGCCGCCGGAGGGCGCCTCACCGTGACCGTGCGCGGGCAGTGGAGCGAGCCGGTCAACCTCTACACCGCCGTCGCCCTGCCGCCCGGCAACCGCAAGAGTGCCGTGTTCGGACTCATGACCAAGCCCCTCCTCGCCGCCGAGAAGGCCCTCATCGAGCTCACGGCGCCCCAGCGTGCCGAAGCCGCAGCCTCCGCGCGGATCGCGAAAGCCGCGGCGGAGAGGGCCGAGAAGCTGGCAGCCAACGCCGATCCCGAGAAAGCGGCAGGCCTCACCGCCCAGGCCATCTCGCTCTCCGAGGCCGCCGAGCGGGCCGTCGTCCCGGCCGAACCGCAGCTCGTTGCCGACGACGTCACGGCCGAGAGCCTGACCAGCCTCCTTGCCCAGCAGGACGGACGGATCGCGATCCTGTCCCCCGAGGGCGAGATCTTCGAGATCATCGCCGGACGCTACTCCGGCGTCCCGAACATGGGGATCTTCCTCAAGGGCCACGCCGGCGACATGGCCCGCGTCAACCGCCAGGCCCGAGAAGCCCAGTACATCGAGAACCCCGCCATCACGATGGGCTTGGCCGTCCAGCCGGACGTCCTGGACTCCATCGGTCAGATCAAGGGCGCCGATGGGCGCGGCCTGCTTGCCCGGTTCCTCTACTCCAAGCCCGAATCCCTCGTGGGCTATCGCAACCTCACCCCCGAACTCCTCGACCCCGAAACTGCCGGCGCATACGCCCAGAACCTCGGCCGTCTGGCTCTGACCCTGGCGGGCTGGACCGAGACCGCGGCACTCACCCTCACCCCCGAGGCGGACGCCGTCCTCCTCGCCTACCAGCGCGTCACCGAATCCCGCCTCCGCAAAGACGGGAGCCTCGCACCGATCGTGAACTGGGCCAGCAAGCGCGACGGCGCCGTCGCCCGCATCGCCGGGCTCCTCCACCTCGCCGCCCACCCCGAGGACGCCTGGACCCGGCCGATCACCGCCGCCACCATGGCCGCCGCCACCCGGCTCGGGGACTACTTCACCGCCCACGCCCTCGATGTCTTCAACGCCATGAAGGCCGACCCCGCCCAGGAAGCCGCCCACACCGTCCTGACCCACCTGAACGAGACCCGCACCGCCACGTTCACCAAACGCGACCTCTTCCGCGCGATGCCCCGCAGCGATTTCCCCGCCATGTGCGACCTCGACCCGGCCCTGAACCTCCTGGAAGACCACGGCTGGGTCCGCCAGCAGCCCCCGCCGCCCCGCACAACACGCGGCGGCCGGCCGCCCTCCCCCCGCTACGAAACCCACCCCCGCGTCACCCCCGCCGCCTGAAAACCCCCGAAACCTCTGACAGAACTGACAGAACCTCCCGACTAGGCCTCTGACCTGCGGAAACGAGCACTTTCGGAGCTCTGATAAAACCTCCGAAAACTCTGACAGAACTCAAAAAACCTCGCCGCGAGCGAGCCGTCCGGTCTGACAGAACCGAGGTTTTCGAGGTTCTGTCAGAGTTTTTTGAGGTTTTGTCACGCGAGGGAAACCACCCAAAACCGCAGGTCAGACGCCATACGGCGAGGTTCTGTCAGTTCTGTCAGTACTTTCCGGGGTTTTCGCGCCCCGGACCGAGCTGAAGGAGCCCGATGGCACGCCCGCAGATGCTCAAGCTCGCCGAAGTCCTCACCGAACTCGGGATGAGCCGAGCCGCTTTCTACCGGATGCGCGCCCGCAACCAGGGTCCGCGCCTCTACAAGCTCCCCAACGGACAGCTCCGCGTCCGCCGAACGGACCTGGATGACTGGCTGGCTGCCTGCGAGGCCGCGGCCGCGTAGCCCGTCCGGCATCAAGGGCTCCAGCCACTCCGGCTGGAGCCCTTTTTCTTTCCTTGAACGGAGTCGAGTTGTACAGCTACGACGTACGGATCTGGGGCATCCGAACCCGCCAGAGCAAGAGCGCCCCCTACCAGCTCCGATGGATCGTGGGAGGAGAAGAACATCAGGCCCCGTTCCTGACCAAGACCCTCGCCGACGGTCGACGCGCTCAGCTCATGGAAGCCGTTCGCAAGGGTGAGCAGTTCGACGTGTCGTCCGGGCTGCCGGTTTCCGAACTTCGCCAGCTCAAGTCACCCAGCTGGTTCGAGCACGCAAGGTCCTACGCCTGTATGAAGTGGCCGGACGCTGCGGCCAAGCACCGAGTCGGCATCGCTGAGGCGATGACGAACGTGACTATGGCTCTCGTCACGGGCGGCAAGTCGGCTCCTGAACCGAAGGTGCTTCGGCTGGCCTTGCGGTCGTGGGCCTTCCAGATGACGTTGGACCCTGAGGGGAACACCGTCCCCCGTATGACGGCCGAGACGCCGCCGGCGCCCGCAGTCCAGGCGCTCGAGTGGATGGCCAGCCACTCCCTCCGCGTGTCCGAAGTGGCGGAGGCTGAGAACCTGCGCCGTGCTCTTGCCGCCATCTCCCGACGTCTCAACGGCAAGCGCGCCGCGGACAACACGATCAGGCGTAAGCGCGCCGTCCTGAGCAACGCACTCCGGTACGCCGTCGAATGCGACGCCCTGCCCACGAATCCACTGCCCAAAGTCGACTGGAACCCTCCGCAGACCGACGACGAAGTGGACTTCCAGTACGTCCCCGGGCCCGAGCTGGCCCGTCGGCTGCTGGACGCCGTCCAGGCGCAGGGCAGCCGCGGCCAACACCTCCATGCGTTCTTCGGGTGCATGTACTACGCCGCGATGCGCCCGTCTGAGGTGGCAGCCCTCACCAAGGGCGACTGCAAGCTGCCGTCGGCGGGCTGGGGGGAGCTGGTCCTGCGCCGAAGCCGCCCTGAGGTTGGGGCGGGCTGGACGGACGGCGGGACACCCTACGACGAACGGGGGCTCAAGCGGCGAGCCCGCAAGGCCAGCCGGTCGGTGCCCGTGCCGCCGGCGCTCGTACAGCTCCTCCGAAGCCACCTGGATCGCGAAGGGGCGGCTGCCGATGGTCGGCTTTTCCGTGCGGTGGAAGGTGGCCGGGTCGGCTCCAACGAGTACACCCGCGTATGGGACGAAGCGCGGGAGAAGACGCTGCCCGCTACGGATGTGGGTACGCCGCTCGCCGAGGTCCCTTACTCACTGCGGCACGCCGGTGTATCGCTCTGGATCAAAGCGGGCGTCGACCCGGTGGAAGTGGCCCGGCGTGCCGGCCACAGCGTGGCCGTCCTCTGGAAGTTCTACGCGAAGATCCTGCGCGGCCAACAGCAGGTGTCGAACCAGCTCATTGATCAGGCTCTGGCAGAGGACGGCACCCCCGGAGAGGGCTGACGGCCTGGCCACAAGTTGGCCACACGCGCTGGTCAACAGCGTGACAGGGGCGATACCGGGTGAGACAGGGTGAGCAGAGAGGGCGTGACCCCAATGTGGGATCRCGCCCTCTGACCTGCTACTTCTCTGACCTGGCGGTGGGTGTGGGATTTGAACCCACGGTGACATCGCTGCCACGACGGTTTTCAAGACCGTTCCCTTAGGCCGCTCGGGCAACCCACCTGGCCGGTACAGAGTACCGGGATGTGGAGGTGGGTGGGGTGGGTGTTTCCGGGGCGTCGGGGGTGGTCGGGATCAGGAGTTCTGGGCCTTGTCGTAGGCCGCTTTGGCCTCGTTGCCGAAGTAGGGGCCGAACATCCGGTTCGGCAGGAAGTTGTAGCCGAAGCTGTTCACCGACACCTGGGTGCCCAGGCCGGTGGCCTCGTCGAAGTCCTGGAGCCAGGGGCCGCCGCTGGAGCCGCCCGTCATGTTGCAGCCCAGGCTGTGGTCCTTGGTGAGCAGGAAGTCCTTGCCCGTGGTGCCGCTGCAGTAGACGAGCCTGGTGCCGTCGTAGGGCGCGGCCGCCGGGAAGCCGAAGGAGTACATCTTCTTGGTGTARCCGCCGTTGAAGAGGATGCCCTGGGCCCCGACGACCTCGCTGAGCTTCCGGCCGTTCAACGGGGCCACCACCGCCAGGCCGACGTCCATGTTCATGTCCTCGCTCGCCGCCCACTGGTCGGTCGCGAGGGTCTTGGTCGCCGGCCACTGGCCGTAGGGCGCGTTCCCGTTGTCGTAGGCGGGGACGAAGACCCAGTTGGTGTGCCAGGCGCCCTGGTACTTCACGCAGTGGCCGGCCGTGATGACGGTGCTGCCGTTGGCGCTCGTGATCGAGTCGCCCGAGCAGGAGGCCGTCCGGTCGCCCATGGTGAAGAAGACCCGGCCCGACGTCCTCACGATCGCCCCGCCGCCGGTCCAGGCCCCGCCGGCCTGCGGGAACGAGGTGGGGGAGGCCACCGTGGGGGCCACCCGGAGGGAGGGGCCGGCCGCGGCCCCGGTCGTACGGGCGGCGCCGGGGTCGGCCGCCACGTCCAGCGGGGTGGCCTGCCGCATCCGTTCCGCCGTCCAGAAGCCGGCCGTCTGCGACGGCCGGAACGAGGCGGGCGGCTCCGCGGCGGCCGAGGGGGAGGCCGCCGTCAGGGCCCCCGCGAACAGGGCGCCCGCGGCGAGGAGGACGGACACCGCCGTGCGATGACGATTCACGCAGGACTCCTTCTGCCGTGCCCGGACCCGTGTGACCCGGGCAGGGTGGGGTGAAGAGCTGTCGGTGCGGATCGGCTGTACGGGTGTACGGGTGTACGGGTGAGCGCGCGTGCCGGGGCACCGTCGCACGCGCGCCCCGAAATGTCAGCGGGCAGTCCGGACGTTCGGTCGGTTCCGGCCAGGAAATGGCCAACTCCCGCTGGACCAAGGGGTCATACGGTGAGCAGGACTCCGACGTACGAGACCCCGGCCACCATCACCCACGCCCCCAGCCCCAGCAGGGCCGCGCGTCCCCCGGTCCGGGCCAGGGTGGGGAGGTCGACCGCGCTGCCCAGCCCGAAGAGGGCCGCCGCCAGCAGCAGTCCCTGTGCGGTGTGCGCCCACTCCAGGGCCACGTCCGGCAGCACACCCGTGGCGCGCAGCGCGGCCGCCGCCAGGAACCCCACCACGAACAGGGGCACCGGAGCGGGCCTGCGCCCCGAGGAGGTGCGCACCCCGCGCCGCCGGGCGCGCATCGAGAAGGCCACGGCCGCCACCAGGGGAGCCAGGAGCGCCACCCGCATCAGCTTGACCAACACCGCCTCGCCCAGCGCCCCGGGCCCGGCGGTCTGGGCCGTCGCCACGACCTGTCCGACGTCATGGACGCTGGCCCCCACCCATCGCCCGAAGCCGAGGTCGGAGAGCCCCAGCGGGCCCTGGAGGAGCGGAAGTACGGCGATGGCGAGCGTCCCGCAGAGGGTCACCAGAGCCACCGAAGTGGCCACGTCCTCCTCGTCGCTGCCGGACACCTCGCTCACCGCGCCGATGGCCGAGGCGCCGCAGATCGAGTAGCCGGTGGCGATCAACAGGGGCTGGTCTCCCGGGAGTCCGAGGCGTCGGCCCAGCCAGACGGTGCCGAAGAAGGTGGCAGCGACCACTCCGCTCACCATCGCCACCGTCGCCCAGCCCAGCCGGACCACCTGGTCCAGCCCCAGGGCGAGGCCCAGCAGGACGATGCCGATGCGCATCAGGCGCCGGCCGGCCAGCGACAGACCCGGGCGGGCCGGTCCGCGCACCACGCCCCGTAGACCGGGAAGGTGGGCCGCTGCGATGCCGAGCACCACCGAAGCGGTCAGCATCGGTACCGCCGGGGCCACCTCGTGTACCCACCACGCCACCAGGGTGCCGGCGGCGGCGAGGCCCAATCCGGGCCAGGAGGTGGATGTTTCACGTGAAACACGGGGCAGTCGCGGCCGCACCGGTCGATGGACGGTGCGGTTCAGGAGGGCCATCAGCCGGTCGGTTCCGGGTAGACGCGGCGGACGCTGCTGCCCAGACGGCCCACGTCGGCTCCGTAGACGTGCAGGGATATCGCCGTCGTACGACAGGAGTTGCGCACCTTGTGGATGTCACCGGGCGGGGCGAACCCGCAGACGTCCCCCTGGCCGTTGACCACCTCCTCGGTCGCCACGAGCCGCGCGGCGCCCGCGGGCGCCGTGGCGGGGGCCAGTCGGTAGCGGACCTCGCTCTCGGCGCCCTCGTGCACCCCGGCCACGCACCAGGAGACGTGGTCGTGGATGGAGGTCTCCTGGCCGGGCAGCCACACGAGGGCCACCACGGAGAAGCTCCCGTCGGGCTCGGTGTGCAGGATGTGCTGCCGGTAGCGGTCGGGGTGCCCCTCGCGCTGTTCGGGAGTGAGCAGCTCGGGCTCGCCCAGGTGCGGGGCGAGGCGCTCGCCGACGAGGTAGGCGGTCAGGTCGGGGGCCAGCCCCCGGTCCACGACCTTGCGGATCTCACTGACGAGGGCGGCCATCCTCGCGGTCGTACGGGCCGGCGTGGTGGTGGTCATGGAAGCAGCGTCCGTCGCCGCATCCATCACGTCCAACGACAGTTCTTCCCTGAAATCCCAAGCTGAGCTTATGGATCGAGGCTGGGTGGAGCCGGAGGCTCAGCAGCCGATCCGGTTCGCGGCGACGCGCTTGAGCTCGTCCAGCACCACGGCGGTCGCCGGGATCCGCAGGTGGTCGCGGTAGACGTAGGCGGCGATGTGGCGGCGGGCCGCGGGCTCCAGCACCCGCCCGCAGACACGGCTGAGGGAGAGCGACGGCAGCACCAGCGCGGGCATCATCGCGACCCCCAGCCCCTGCGCGACGAGGCTCTGGACCACTAGGTTGTCGTCGGTGGCGAACCTGATGTCCGGGACGAAGCCCAGCTCGGCGCATTCGTGCAGCAGGTTGGCGCGACATCGGGGGCAGCCCGCGATCCAGCGTTCCTCGGCGAGGTCGGCCAGGTGCACGGCGCGGCGCCGGGCGAGCGGGTGGCCGGTCGGGAGCAGCACGGTCAGCTGGTCCTCCAGGAGCCTGACCTCGGCCACCTCCTCCGGGATCTCCTCGTGCAGCCCGGGGTAGGTGAAGGCGAGGGTGATGTCGCACTCGCCGCGCTGGAGGCGGCGCAGGGACTCCGGGGGCTCGCCCTCCAGCAGCTCGACCTGGACGCCCGGGTGATCCTTCGCCAGCCCGCTGAGGGCCTCGGGAACGAGGGTGACGTTGGCACTGGGGAATCCGCAGACCCGGACCCGCCCGGTGCGCAGCCGGGTGTACGCCTTCAGCTGGGCCTCGGCGGCCGAGAGGGAGCCGAGGATGGACTCGGCGTGCCGGGCCAGGGACTCACCGGCCTCGGTGAGTCTCATCTTCCGGCCCACGCGGGTGAACAGCGGTGTGCCGACGGCGCGTTCGAGCGCCTTCATCTGCTGGGTGATCGCGGGCTGGGTGTAGCCCAGGACGCGAGCGGCCGCCGAGTACGAACCCGCGGCGACCACTTCATGGAATGTCCGTATGTGCCGTGAATCGAACACCAGCGAAGCATAAGCAGATATTGGGAGGGGCCGTAGACGGAATCCCGCCCACGGCCCCTCCCATCAAGCCAGTGTCGAGCGGCTACTTGTCGCCGACCCGCGAGCCGAGGGTGATGTCGACCGTGTTGGGCTTGCCGTCCCGCAGGTAAGTCAGCTTCACGGTGTCACCCGGCTTGTACGTCCAGATGAGGCTGATCAGCGTCGGACCGCTGTCGACCTGCCGGCCGCCGAACTCGGTGATGACGTCGCCGGGCTTGAGGCCCGCCTTGCCGGCCGGGCCGTTGGGGTCTACCAGCTCGTTGGCGGCCGCACCCTGCTCGGAGATCTTGGCGCCGTCGGTCTTGGCCTGGAGGTCGACGGAGACCGAGATCACCGGGTAGACCGGCTTGCCGGTCTTGATCAGGGAGTCGGCGACGTTCTTGGCCTGGTTGACCGGGATGGCGAAGCCGAGGCCGATCGAGCCGGCCTGTCCGCCGCCGAAGCCGCCGTTGCCCGCGGACTGGATCGCGGAGTTGATGCCGATGACCGCGCCGCGGCCGTCGAGGAGCGGACCGCCCGAGTTTCCGGGGTTGATGGAGGCGTCCGTCTGGAGGGCGCTCATGTACGAGTTCTTGCCGCCCGAGCCGTCGCCGGAGGCCACCGGACGGTTCTTCGCGCTGACGATGCCGGTGGTGACCGTGTTGGACAGGCCGAACGGGGCGCCGATCGCGATGGTCGAGTCGCCGACCGCGACCTTGTCGGAGTCACCGAGGGCCAGCGGCTTGAGGCCCGCGGGCGGGTTCTTCAGCTTGAGCACGGCGACGTCGTAGCCCTGGGCGCGGCCGATCACCTCGGCGTCGTACTTCTTGCCGTTGGAGAAGGTCGCCGAGAGCTTGCCACCGTTGGCGGCGGAGGCCACCACGTGGTTGTTGGTGAGGATGTGGCCCTGCTCGTCGTAGACGAAGCCGGTGCCGGTGCCGCCCTCGCCGTCCCCGGCCGAGGCCTCGATGGTGACGACGCTGGGCAGCGCGGACGCGGCGAGGCCGGCGACGGAGCCGGGCTCGCGCTTGATGTCCTTGGGGGTGCTGGCGGTGATGGTGGTCGAGCCCGAGGGTTCGTCGCCGCGCTGGGCCGCCCAGTAGCCGACGCCACCGCCGATGCCGCCCGCGAGGAGGGCCGCCGCCAGGACTGCGGCGACCAGGCCGCCCCTGCCCTTCGGCTTGGGCTGCGGAGCGCCGTCGGTGTGGAGCGGGGTGCCCCAGCCGCCTCCGTGGCCGCCCTGGCCGCCGTACGCGGGCACCGCGGGCGGCGGCGGGGGCCAGCCCTCGGCGCCGTACGCCGTCGGGGCGCCGGCCGGGGGCTCGGGCTGGGGCTGCGGCTGGGTGTGCCCGTAGGCCGGGGGCTGGTCCTGCGGCTGGGCGTACGCCGGGGCGGCCGGGGTGGGCGGCAGCTGCTGGGTCTGCTCGGCCCCTGGCACGGGCTGCGCGGAGGACGCCGCCGGGTCGGGGGTGGAGGCGGCCACGGGCACGGGGGGTGCGGACGGGGCCGCGGGGGGTGTCGGGGCCGCGGTGCCCTCGTTCTCGGTGCTCACAGCGCTCTCTCCTCAGTCACACACGGCCTACACGGCTACTGGAAATCAGGCGATTCCGGGCCCTTCGCCGGCCCGGCATCGGTCCGACTGAACGTTCGACGTGCCGCACAAGTTCCAGGGCAAAGCCTTTCCCATGCCCCGTCAGAGCACTGTAAGCCGGACCTGTGCGTCTCTCCCCATCCTTTATCTCCGACATATCGGGCGCATCCTCGGGACTCACCCCGACGCACGACGGCCCCTCGATGGCACCATGACCAGGTGACCCACGCAATGCCGCGCCCCATCCAGGTCGTCGCCCACCGCGGCGCCTCGGAGGACGCCCCCGAGCACACCCTGGCCGCCTACCGCAAGGCCATCGAGGACGGCGCCGACGGCCTCGAATGCGACGTCCGGCTGACCGCCGACGGCCACCTGGTCCTGGTCCACGACCGCCGGGTGAACCGCACCTCGAACGGCCGCGGCGCCGTCTCCGCCCTGGAGCTGGCCGAACTCGCCGCCCTCGACTTCGGCTCCTGGAAGGACCGCGAGGAGTCCCCCGACTGGGACGCCGACCCCGAGCGCACCTCCGTGCTCACCCTGGAGCGGCTGCTGGAGCTGGTGTCCGACGCCGGCCGCCCCGTCCAGCTGGCGATCGAGACGAAGCACCCGACCCGCTGGGCCGGACAGGTGGAAGAACGCCTGCTCTTCCTCCTCAAGCGCTTCGGACTCGACGCCCCGCCCGCCGAGGGGCCCCACCCCGTCCGGGTCATGAGCTTCTCCGCCCGGTCCCTGCACCGGGTGCGGGCGGCCGCCCCCACCATCCCGACCGTCTACCTGATGCAGTTCATCTCGCCCCGGATGCGCGACGGGCGGCTGCCGGCCGGCGTGCGGATCGCCGGGCCCGGCATGCGGATCGCGCGCAACCATCCGGGCTACATCCGCAAGCTCCAGGCCTCCGGGCACTCCGTCCACGTCTGGACCGTGAACGAACCGGAAGATGTTCAGCTATGCGCTGATCTGGGTGTAGAGGCGATCATCACGAACAGGCCACGCCAGGTTCTGTCACAGCTGGGACGCTGACGTCCCGTTTTGCGCACCCGTCACACGCACCCCCCACGTGACAGGGTGTGCCCCGGCGCATCCGCTCCGCGTTCACTGGTCATGAATGCGTCAGAGGCCCTCGTCAGGGCGGTTTCCGGTCCAGGCCATTGGGGCATCCAGACCATGGCGTGGGGCTAAGGAGGTTCCGGGGGTGACGTTGGTGATGGCACAGGAAGTGCCCACGTCGTGCATGGACATTCGCCATGGGCCGGCGGGCGTGGGCGAGGCGAGGCACCGCATGCGCGAACAGCTGCGCATCAGCGGCCTGTCCGAATCGATCGTGGACGATGCCGTACTGATCCTTTCCGAACTGCTCAGCAACGCCTGCCGGCACGGCCGGCCGCTGGGCGCGCGGGAGGTCGGCGAGGGGGAGATACGCGCCGCCTGGCGCGTCGACAAGGCGGGGCGGCTGACGGTCGAGGTCACGGACGGCGGCGGTCCCACGCGCCCCGTCCCTGCCACGCCTTCGGTCACCGCCCGCGGCGGCCGGGGGCTGAACATCATCAGCGCCCTGGCCCAGGACTGGGGCGTCCGGGACGGAGCGGCGGGTGAGGTCACCGTGTGGGTGATCGTGGCCCACGGGCCCCGGCACGACGATTTCGCTACGCGCGTCACCGCCCCGGCGATCGACTTCGCATCGGCCTTCGACGACCTGGATACCTGAAGCGGACCCCCGGACCGGAACCCGACCGCGGCACGGGTCATCCGTACGGAGGCCGTCCGGGAGCGCACGCCGACCGCGCTCCCGGCCGCACCCCACCGGTTACGGCGGTACGAACGGCTAGGCTCGCGCCAGAGACACCGCCGTACCGCCGCAACCGGGAGACACCCACGATGGCCAAGAAGCGCCCCGCCGCGAAGACCGCGAAGCCGCAGATCCAGAACGGGGAAATCCCGGTGGTGGGCGCCCGCGAGCCCTGCCCCTGCGGATCCGGGCGCCGCTACAAGGCCTGCCACGGCGCAGCCGCCTCGCACGCGGTGACCGAGCACGTGCGGCGCCCCTTCGAGGGACTGCCGGGCGAGTGCGACTGGGTGGCGCTGCGCGAGCTGGTCCCCGCGGCCACCATCCCCCTGACCCTCAAGGGCGGTCTGCCCGAGGGCGTCCCCTCCGTCACGCTGGTGACCGTACTGCCCATGGCCTGGCCGGCCCTGCGCCGCGAGGACGGCTCCGTCCTGATCGGCCTGCAGAACGACTCGTCCTCCGGGGACCTGGCCCGCGACATGGCCGACACCCTGGAGCGCGCGCTCGTCGCGGAGCCGGGCACCCCGGTGCCGGCCCGGCGGGTTCCCGCCGAGGGCAGCCGACTTCAGGATCTCCTGGACCTCGACGGCGTTTTCGAGCCGGTTGTGCACAGCGGCTTCGAATTCTGGATTCCGGAGTCGGAGAACGCCCAGACCGCCTCCCCGGAGATCGCCGCCTCGCTGGAGCGGGCCAACGCCGCCGCCATCCCCACCGTCAAGCTGGCCTCCGTGGACGCGGCCTACTGGTGCGAGACCCCGGACAAGAACCACCTGCGCTGGGTCATGCCGCACCCCGAGGAGAAGCTGCTCGACGCCCTCGCGCGGCTGCACGCCGCCGGTACCTCCTCGCTCGGCGAGGGCACGAAGCTCGTCGGCTCCTTCCGCGCGCACGGTCTGATGGTCCCGGTCTGGGACCTGCCCACCGGGGTCACCGCCGAGGACGTGGAGAAGCCCGCCGCGGAGTTCGCCGAGCGGCTGGCCGGGGCCCTCGCCACGGACGCCCCGCTGACCACGGAGGAGCGCCGGGCGCGCGGCGGCCTCACCAACCGTCAGGTGACGCTCAGCTGACGTCCACACAGCCCGCGAGGCCGGTGACCGGAGTCACAACTCCCGCTAATCGCCTGCAAATCGATGTCTGAATATCAGAGATCGAATTTGCGAACAGGCGATCTCTTGTTACCGTTCTTGTAGCCCGGTCGCTGGTGCATCCCCCGTCGCCAGCGACCGGGCGCTTCCTTTTCAGGTGGCGCTCAACCCTCGCGCGGTGCCGGTGAGTTGCTCCCGGACCGCAGCAGCAGTCGCCCTTCATCATCCGGAACTGCAAACTCCGCAACGGCCGAGTAGCCGTCAGGCGCACCCACCGATTCACCCCGGGGCGTCTCGCACAGCCCCGGCTCGTCTCCCGGACCGACAGCACAGCGGATCTGCACGGTGCGGCCGGCCGGTCCCATGACGGTCAGTACGGCGTCCAGGGCCCGGCCGCTCGTGTTCCGGTAGTAACTGCGGCCCCAGGTCTGCCCGTCACCCTCCAGCACGCAGGTCTGCGCCTCCAGACCCTGCGGAGCGGTGAGCTCGGGTCCGCAGTGGGAGTCCGTGCGGGGCTGTTCGGCCGGCCCGGGGCTCGCGGCGCGGTCCGCGGCGCGCGCCGCCGTGTCCGGCGTACGGGAAGGGCCCGACAATCCGAGCGAGGAGAGCAGCCCTCCGCCCTTCCCGTCACCCTGACCGGCGAAATCCGGCCCGGCGATCGCTCCGGCCAGGGGGAGCGACAGGATGGTCAGCACGCCGGCACCGATGGCGATCAGACGGAGATTCATTCGCCGAAGATAGCGACGCGGGAATGGGGCCCGGAGATCCCCGCGCCCAATTCCCTTGGAAACACGTCCCGCCGACACCCGTACGAGTGACTCAGTACGCGAGCCGGCTGCCCCCGCCGGGAGCCCCGCTGCTCGCCTCGACGAGCGCGTCCACGACCGCCTCGACCTCCGGCAGCCACAGGCCGTCGCGACCCGCCGCGGGCTCCCGCTCCCAGCGGACCTGCCCGCCGCCGGAGGCCGCCGAGGGCGGCAGCAGCAGGTACCCGCCCTCGCCGTGGAAGCGCAACGAGGACGGGACGTGGTCCTTGGCGTAGAGGAGTTCGCCGAGCCGCTCCAGCGAGTACGGCGCCACCAGCAGGGACCAGCGGGTGGGCGTGGCGACGATCGGGCCGAGCCGCATGCCCATCGCGTCCAGCCGTACGACGGCACGCGCGGCCGCCCCGGCCGGCAGGCTCACCGCGCACGGTGCGGTCCCGCCGGTGGCCAGCAGCACCGGGGCGGCGGGCCTCCGGGCCCACCACCACGCCACCATCCGGGCGTCGGCCGTCGCCGCCAGCAGCCCGGGATCGAAGGGATGGGCTCCGGGCACCACGCAGTCGGGGTCGGGGCAGGCGCAGCGGGTGCTGTCCGCACCGGCCCGTCCGATGCCGGGCAGTACGGGCCACTGCCAGAGGGTGGCGCAGGTCAGGGCGCCGTCGAGGAGGGACGGAACCGCCGCGTCCGCGGCTGCCGCGGTGGAGCGGGAGGCGGCGCGCGGGAATTTGAAGCGATCGCGGAGCCGCTGGAGACGCCTTCCGAGGATCTCGCGCATGAGCGCTCGTTCCTTTCCGTTGAACGCCGAGGGCCACATCACACCATGTAATCGGTGTCTCACCACACGTACACGTTTCGCGCCACTGTCCGCCGGAAGCAGGTTCACACGGTTCGTGCAGTTTTCTTATCGGGTCCGTCAAACGTCCGGCGGGGTCCGGTACCAACGCCCCGGACGGCCCGCACCGGTACCGAGACCGGCTGCCGCCGCTAAGGACGGCGGCCCGCGCCGGGCGGTTCCCGGCGGTGCCGGGAGACGCCAACTGGCCCCGGCCACTGCCGATTACGTACCCGGAGTGCCCGTGACGCCCGTCCAGTCGATCGCAAAAACCGTCCGCTTCCCGCGTTTTCCGGCCAAGTTTTAGCCCTGGCTCGACCGTGAGTTGCCGTCCCACGGACACCAGGATTCCCGCCTGGGCAATGCTGGACATCGCTCCTCGTGTGCGTGTAGATGTGGATCCATCGATGGCGGCGCAGCACGATCTGGGGGTTTGCGATGCTATATGGCGAATCGCACCAGGTGGAAAGGCGGACGCCATGAGCGCCCCGCATCTGCCGAAAGTGGCTGGAATCGATCCAGCAGTTACAGCGTCAGCGCACACTCCGGCGCCCACGCCCGTTCCCACGTCACCCTCCACCCCGCCTCGAACCGCCCCCGCCCAGGCCGTACCGCCTGCCGCGAGCAGCGTCATCCAGGACCGGCTGGCGGGCATGGTCTCCGACCTCACCACCCTCCACGAGCTCACCGAGCGCCTCGCCCGCGCCAGCGACCTCGCCTCCTCCCTCCAGGAGTTCCTGCGCGCCGGCGCCGCACTCGTCGGCGCCCGCCGAGGACTCGTCGTCCTGGAACCCTCCGACGGCCTCGGCCCCAGCACCACGATCGGCCTCGGCCTGGGCCGCGCGGACCTCGGACACATCGAGACCGTGCCGCGCAGCGCCACCTCCTACGGCCGCATCCTCGACGGACTCCCCGACGCCCACGGCGGCTCCGAGGTGCTCCCCGAACCCGGCGCCCCTGTGCCGTCCCCCGCGACCGGCGGCCCCGAACCCACCCTCGACCCCCGCCACCGCGAGGTCGCGGCCCGGCTCGGCTACGCCGCCAGCTACGCGCTGCCGCTGACGGCGGACGCCACCGGCCGGCTCGGCGCCGCCGTCTGGCTCTACGACGAACAGGCCGAGCCGGACGACCGCCAGCGCGACCTCGTCGGGCTCTACGTCCGGCACGCCGCCGAGCACCTGGCCCGGATGCTGGAGGTGGAGCGCTCCCGCGCCCGGCTCGCCACCGTCTCCGAGGAGCTGCTGCCCAGCCGGCTGCCCCGGATCCCCGGCGTCCAGCTCGCCGCCCGGCACCACACCGGGCCGCGGGGCGGTGGCGACTGGTACGACGCGCTCCCGCTGCCCGAAGGCGCCATGGGGCTGGCCGTCGGCTCCGTCACCGGCTCCGGGCCGAGTGCCGTCGCCGCGATGGGCCGGCTGCGGGCCTCGCTGCGCGCGTACGCCGTCATGGAGGGCGAGGACCCCGTCGCGGTCCTGTCCGACCTGGAGCTGCTGCTGCGCCTGACCGAGCCCGCGCGCTCGGCCACCGCGCTCTTCGCGTACTGCGAGCCGGCCGCGCGGAAGATCATCCTCGCCGGGGCCGGGCACACCCCGCCCCTGCTGATCGGCGAGCGGCGCACCGAGTACGTGGAGACCTCCCTCTCCGCGCCGCTGGGGATGCTGGCGTGCTGGGAGGCACCGAGCGTGGAGATCGAACCCGCACCCGGAGAAACGGTGCTGCTCTACACGGACGGCCTCCTGCGGCGCACCGGCGACCCCATGGACCGGGCGTACGCCCGGCTGCACGCGGCGGCCGCGGGGGTCCCCCGTAGCGCCCGGGACGACCCGGCGGCCCTCTGCGACCACATCCTGCGCACCGTGCTGCCCGGGGAGGATCCGGACGCCGTGGCGGCCGACCCGGCCGAGGACATCGTGCTGCTCGCGGCCCGGTTCGACTGACGCGGGGCGCACGCAATCGCCGCCGTCGGCCCCGGCACCTGCCCGGCGGAGGCTCGTCGCCCGGTATGACTGATATGTCACAGCCATCGCCGGGCGCCGCCTCCCCCCACATACGATGAACGGGGTCCGTACCCGGACCCTGCATGTCGTAGCGGCTGAGGAGAAGACGTGGCGGACGAGCTCACCCCGGAGACCCCGGCAGAAGAGCAGCCCCAGAAGAAGCACAAGCAGCGCAAGAACGGGCTGTACCCGGGCGTCAGCGAGGAACTCGCGGAGAACATGCGCACCGGCTGGGCCGACACCGAACTGCGCGGTCTGGAGCCCATCGCCCAGGCAGGACACACCGCCGACCGCCGCGCCGCACTGTCCGCACGCTTCCCCGGCGACCGCCTGGTCATCCCGGCCGGCCGGCTGAAGACCCGCTCGAACGACACGGAGTACCCCTTCCGCGCGTCGACCGAGTACGCCTACCTCACCGGTGACCAGACCGAGAACGGCGTGCTGGTCCTGGAGCCCACGGGCCCGGCCGGCCACACCGCCACCATCTACCTGCTGCCCCGCTCCGACCGGGAGAACGGCGAGTTCTGGCTGTCCGGCCAGGGCGAGCTGTGGGTCGGCCGCCGGCACTCCCTGGCCGAGGCCGAGCAGCTGCTCGGGATCCCCGCCAAGGACGTGCGCGAGCTGGCCGACGCCCTCGCCGAGGCCGAGGGTCCGGTGCGCAACCTGCGCGGCCACGACGCCGTGGTCGACAAGGCGCTGACCGACAAGGTCACCGCCGAGCGCGACGAGGAACTGCGCATCTACCTCTCCGAGACCCGCGCCGTGAAGGACGAGTTCGAGATCGGCGAGCTCCAGAAGGCCGTCGACTCCACCGTCCGCGGCTTCGAGGACGTCGTGAAGGTCCTCGACAAGGCCGAGGCCACCTCGGAGCGCTACATCGAGGGCACCTTCTTCTTGCGCGCCCGCGTCGAGGGCAACGACGTCGGCTACGGCTCCATCTGCGCCGCCGGCCCGCACGCCTGCACCCTGCACTGGGTCCGCAACGACGGCGACGTCCGCTCGGGCGACCTGCTGCTGCTCGACGCCGGTGTGGAGACCCACTCCCTCTACACCGCCGACGTCACGCGCACGCTGCCCGTCAACGGCACGTACACCGACATCCAGCGCAAGATCTACGACGCGGTCTACGAGTCCCAGGAAGCCGGCATCGCCGCCGTGAAGCCGGGCGCGAAGTTCCGCGACTTCCACGACGCCTCCCAGCGCGTGCTCGCCGAGAAGCTCGTCGAGTGGGGCCTGGTCGAGGGCCCCGTCGAGCGCGTCCTGGAGCTGGGCCTGCAGCGCCG
>NZ_JBFRER010000015.1:0-91348 GCF_052114405.1 Streptomyces sp. M-16
GGGCGGGGTGTGTCCCGCGGCCGGGCCGGCGGACGAGGCGGTGGGCGCGTCCCGCCCGGGGCCGTAGCCCCGTCCGGGGTGCGGCTGGGCAGCCCGGCGGGGGGCGGCGCGGCCGCCACCTTGGGACTGCGGCGGTTTGCGGCGGTGCTCGCTCATCGAACGACTACTCCTCGGGCAGGCGAGTGGCCTGGAAGCGGCAAGTGATTCCGGTTCCCCCGGTGTCTTGCCGCACAGACTACGCACGGTCAAAACCCAACCAGTGCCGAAGTTCACCCCAAATCAGGCAACCTGCGTCGTACGAATTAGTGATGTGACGCCGGTCACCACGCCACCACTTGTCGCTGACGGCCGCCCGTTCTATCGTCTGGATGTATCGAGCCGATACATCAGCTCGGCATAAACTCAGAGGCAGAGAGGAACAGGCGGATGAGCAGGCGCTCAGGCATCCTCGAATTCGCCGTCCTCGGCCTGCTTCGCGAATCCCCCATGCACGGGTACGAGCTGCGCAAGCGGCTCAACACCTCGCTGGGGGTCTTCAGGGCGTTCAGCTATGGGACTCTCTATCCCTGCCTCAAGACGCTGGTCGCCAACGGCTGGTTGATCGAGGAGCCGGGCAGCGCCCCGGAAGACGCCGTCGCCGCTTCACTCGCAGGGCGCCGCGCCAAGATCGTCTACCGGTTGACGGCCGCGGGTAAGCAGCACTTCGAAGAGCTCCTCTCCCACACCGGCCCGGACACCTGGGAGGACGAGTCCTTCGCCGCCCGCTTCGCCTTCTTCGGCCAGACCGAACGAGAAGTGCGGATGCGCGTGCTGGAGGGCCGCCGCAGCCGGCTGGAGGAGCGCCTGGAGAAGATGCGCGCCTCCCTCGCCCGGACACGGGAGCGCCTCGACGACTACACGCTTGAGCTGCAGCGCCACGGAATGGAATCCGTGGAGCGTGAAGTGCGCTGGCTGAACGAGCTCATCGAGAGCGAGCGGGCGGGACGGGATCAGAGACGGCCCGGTCCGCCCGACGAAACTGCAAAGTGAGGCCTGCATCTCGCAGGCCTCGTTCCGAGAACAAACAGGGAGCAACCGGAATGGGTTCGGTTCGCGTAGCCATCGTCGGCGTGGGCAACTGCGCCGCCTCGCTGGTGCAGGGCGTCGAGTACTACAAGGACGCCGACCCGGCGGCCAAGGTCCCCGGTCTGATGCACGTCCAGTTCGGCGACTACCACGTGCGTGACATCGAGTTCGTCGCCGCGTTCGACGTCGACGCGAAGAAGGTCGGCCTCGACCTCTCGGACGCCATCGGCGCCAGCGAGAACAACACCATCAAGATCTGCGACGTCCCGAACGCGGGCGTGACCGTGCAGCGCGGCCACACCCTGGACGGCCTGGGCAAGTACTACCGCCTGACCATCGAGGAGTCCGCCGAGGCCCCGGTCGACGTGGTCCAGATCCTCAAGGACCGTCAGGTCGACGTCCTGATCTGCTACCTCCCCGTCGGTTCCGAGGACGCGGCGAAGTTCTACGCCCAGTGCGCCATCGACGCCAAGGTCGCCTTCGTCAACGCCCTCCCGGTCTTCATCGCCGGCACCAAGGAGTGGGCGGACAAGTTCACCGAGGCCGGTGTCCCGATCGTCGGCGACGACATCAAGTCGCAGGTCGGCGCCACCATCACGCACCGCGTGATGGCCAAGCTGTTCGAGGACCGCGGTGTCCGTCTTGAGCGCACCATGCAGCTCAACGTCGGCGGCAACATGGACTTCAAGAACATGCTGGAGCGCGACCGCCTGGAGTCGAAGAAGATCTCCAAGACGCAGGCCGTCACCTCGCAGATCCCCGACCGTGAGCTCGGCGAGAAGAACGTCCACATCGGCCCGTCCGACTACGTCGCGTGGCTCGACGACCGCAAGTGGGCCTACGTCCGCCTCGAAGGCCGTGCCTTCGGCGACGTCCCGCTGAACCTCGAGTACAAGCTCGAGGTGTGGGACTCCCCGAACTCCGCCGGTGTCATCATCGACGCCCTGCGCGCCGCGAAGATCGCCAAGGACCGTGGCGTCGGTGGCCCCATCCTGTCGGCCTCCAGCTACTTCATGAAGTCCCCGCCGGTGCAGTACTTCGACGACGAGGCCTACGCGAACGTCGAGAAGTTCATCAAGGGCGAGGTCGAGCGCTAGCCGAACCCCAGGGTCCTGACGGACATCTGGTCTTCGACTGTTCTTCCGCCGAGGGTCCCCGGGCAAATGTGCCCGGGGACCCTCGGCGTGTGTGACCCTTGCCCTCATGCCTGTCGTAGGTGATCTGCGCGTACTCCTGCGCCTGAGGGACTTCCGCAACCTGCTGGCCGTACGGCTGCTCTCCCAGGCCGCCGACGGGGTCTTCCAGGTGGCGCTCGCCACCTACGTGGTCTTCTCCCCGGAGAAGCAGACCTCGCCCGCGGCCATCGCCTCGGCCATGGCCGTACTGCTGCTGCCCTACTCCGTGATCGGCCCCTTCGCCGGCGTGCTGCTGGACCGGTGGCGCCGCAGGCAGGTGTTCCTCTACGGCAACCTGCTGCGGGCCCTCCTCGCCTGCGTGACCGGCCTGCTGATCGTGGTCCACGCACCCGACTGGCTGTTCTACGCCTCGGCGCTGTCGGTGACCGCCGTCAACCGCTTCGTCCTGGCCGGCCTCTCCGCCTCCCTGCCCAGGGTCGTCGGCCCCGGCCAGCTGGTCACCGCGAACGCCCTCTCTCCCACCGCCGGGACCCTGGCGGCGACCGCCGGCGGCGGCCTCGCCTTCCTCGTACGGCTGCTCGTCTCCGACTCGAACGCCCTCGTCGTCCTCCTCGGCGCCGCCCTCTACCTGTGCGCGGGCCTGGCCGCCCTGCGGCTGGCCGTCGGCCTCCTCGGACCCGACCACCCTCCGGGCAGGGTCCATCCCTCGGTCGTCGAGGGGGTCGCCCTCACGGCGCGGGGCATGGTCGAGGGGCTTCGGCACCTGGCCGCCCGGCGCGAGGCCGCCCAAGCGCTCACCGCGATGACCCTGATGCGGTTCTGCTACGGGGCCCTGTTCGTGATGCTGCTCATGCTCTGCCGCTACGCCTGGTCGGACAACGAGGCCGACGGCCTGGCCCTGCTGGGCATGGCCATCGGGTTCTCCGGCGCGGGCTTCTTCGCCGCCGCCGTCGTCACCCCCTGGTTCGTCGGCCGGCTCGGTACCCGCAGATGGATGGCCGTGTGCGCCGCCGGGGCGGCCGTCCTGGTCCCCGCCCTCGGGCTGGCCTTCGCCCCCGGGCCGATGCTCGTCGCCGCGTTCGTCCTCGGCCTGGCCACCCAGGGGGTCAAGATCTCCACCGACACGGTCGTCCAGTCCCAGGTGGAGGACGACTTCCGCGGGCGGGTCTTCTCCGTCTACGACGTCCTGGTCAACGTGGCCTTCGTCGGCGCGGCCGCCGTGGCCGCCCTGATGCTCCCGGCCGACGGCCGCTCCGCCGTCCTGGTCGTGAGCGTGGCCGTCCTCTACGCCCTCACGGCGCTGCTGCTCCGGCGGCGGGTTCATGTTTCACGTGAAACATGAACCCGGACCCCCGGACCCGAACCGACCCGCCGATGTTTCACGTGAAACATCGGCACCGGCCACCGCGGGAAACGTCTCCGGGTGGCGAACCGCACATCAGCCCTGGGCGGCCTGGGCGGCCCACCACTCCTTGAGGGCCACCACGGCGGCGTCGCGGCCCATCGGGCCGTTCTCCAGCCGCAGCTCCAGCAGGAACGCGTACGCCTTGCCCACCATCGGCCCCGGGCTGATCTCCAGCACCCGCTGGATCTCGTTGCCGTCCAGGTCCGGACGGATCGCGTCGAGCTGCTCCTGCTCCTGGAGCTGCGCGATCCGCTCCTCCAGGCCGTCGTAGGTCCGGGACAGCGCGTTGGCCTTGCGCTTGTTGCGCGTGGTGCAGTCCGACCGGGTCAGCTTGTGCAGCCGGTCCAGCAGCGGTCCCGCGTCGCGCACGTAGCGCCGCACCGCCGAGTCCGTCCACTCCCCGTCCCCGTAGCCGTGGAAGCGCAGGTGCAGCTCCACGAGCCGGGACACGTCCTTGATCATGTCGTTGGAGTACTTCAGCGCGGTCATGCGCTTCTTGGTCATCTTCGCGCCCACCACCTCGTGGTGGTGGAAGGAGACACGGCCGTCGCTCTCGAAGCGGCGGGTCCGGGGCTTGCCGATGTCGTGGAGCAGGGCCGCCAGCCGCAGGACGAGGTCCGGGCCGTCCTCCTCCAGCGCGATCGCCTGCTCCAGAACGATCAGCGAGTGGTCGTAGACGTCCTTGTGCCGGTGGTGCTCGTCCCTCTCCAGCCGCAGCGCGGGCAGCTCCGGGAGCACCCGGTCCGCGAGGCCGGTGTCCACGAGCAGGCCCAGGCCCTTGCGGGGGTTCGCGGACAGCAGCAGCTTGTTCAGCTCGCCCTGCACCCGTTCCGCCGAGACGATCTCGATCCGGTCGGACATCTCGCGCATGGCGGCCACCACCTCGGCGGCGACCTCGAAGTCCAGCTGCGCGGCGAACCGGGCAGCGCGCAGCATGCGCAGCGGATCGTCGGAGAAGGACTCCTCCGGGGTGCCCGGGGTCCGCAGCACGCCGGCGGCCAGGTCCTCCAGGCCTCCGTGCGGGTCGACGAACCGCTGCTCCGGCAGGGCCAGGGCCATGGCGTTGACGGTGAAGTCGCGCCGGACCAGGTCCTGCTCGATGGAGTCGCCGTAGGAGACCTCGGGCTTGCGCGAGGTGCGGTCGTACGCCTCGGAGCGGTACGTGGTCACCTCGATCTGGAAGCCGTCCTTCTGCGCGCCGACGGTGCCGAAGGCGATACCGACGTCCCATACCGAGTCGGCCCACGGCCGGACGATCTTCAGTACGTCCTGGGGGCGGGCGTCGGTGGTGAAGTCGAGATCATTGCCGAGACGCCCGAGCAGCGCGTCGCGGACGGACCCGCCGACCAGGGCGAGACGGAAGCCCGCCTCCTGGAAACGGCGGCCGAGCTCGTCGGCGACAGGGGCGACCCGCAGCAGTTCGCTGACCGCGCGGCGCTGCACCTGACTCAGGGCACTGGGGGTGTCTTCATTGGCGTTCGGCACAACAGAAAAGGGTACGTGGCCCGCCCGGCAGGGGCTCCCTCGTTTCCCGGCACCCCCCGTACCGGTACCCCCGGCCCGTGGCGATCATGTGGAGCAAGGCGCGGCACTCGCGCACAGCGCACCTCGTTACCATTCGTGGACGCAGAAACGACGACCACTGACACTTCGAGGGACGGGCGAGCGCGTGGCCGAGGCGGCAGACATCCAAGGGGCAGCTCCCGCCCCTGCCCGGCGCCGGTGGCTGCGGCGGGCGGTCGTCCTGCTGACCGGGACGCCGGTGCTGGCCGCCCTGATCTACGCCCCGGCCCCGCCGGCGCAGGCCGCAGACGGCTCCGTCGACGTCCAGCTGACCGAGGTGTCCCCCAGCGCACCCGTCAAGAGCGACACGCTCACCATCCAGGGCAGCGTGGTCAACAACGGCCGCGAGACGATCAAGGGTGCCCACGTCGGACTGCGGGTCGGCCCCATGCTCGGCGACCGCTCGTCCATCGGCGAGGTGGCCGACCGGAAGGGCTTCCGGCCCGGGGTGGACCCGGGCGAGATCGATTCCGCCTTCGCCGTGAAGATCGACTCCCTGCCTTCGAAGGTCGACCAGCAGTTCACGATCAAGGTCCCGGTCAACAAGCTCGACCTGGGCGCGGACGGCGTGTACCAGCTCGGCGTCTCCCTGTCCGGAATGACCGACAGCCGTCCGCACGAGCAGGTCCTGGGCATCCAGCGGACCTTCCTGCCCTGGCAGCCGGACCCCGCCGCGAAGCGCTCCTCCCTCACCTACGTGTGGCCGCTGGTCTCCACCACGCACGTCACCGCCGAGACCGGCTCGGACGAGGTGCAGACCCCCGTCTTCCTCGACGACTCCCTCGCCGACGAGCTGCGGCCCGGCGGCCGCCTGGAGCGGATGGTGTCGCTCGGCAAGGACCTCCCGGTCACCTGGGTCATCGACCCCGACCTGCTCACCACCGTCGACGCCATGGCCAAGGGGTACCGGGTCCGCAGCCCCGACCCCGACGGCAAGCCCGTGCAGGGCAGGAACAAGGCGCTGGCCGAGCAGTGGCTGAGCGCCCTGGAGACCGCCGTACAAGGCAAGAAGGTCGTCGCTCTGCCCTTCGCCGACCCCGACATCGCCTCGCTCGCCCACCACGGCAAGGACGTCTCCGGCACCCTGGGCCAGCTGCGGCCCGCCACCGACAAGGCGAAGCAGGCCGTAGAGACGGTGCTCCACGTCACACCGTCCACCGACTTCTCCTGGCCCGTGGACGGAGCCATCGACCCGTCGATCGTCAACGTCGCCACCTCGGCCGGCGCGCACAACGTCCTGACCCGCAGCGACAGCCTCCAGGAGACGGGCACCCTCGGCTACACCCCGAGCGCCGCCCGCCCGATCGGCGCGGGCACCACCGCGGTCGTCGCCGACGCCGACCTGTCCACCGCCTTCGACGGCGACATGGCCCGCGCCGGGAACTCCACGCTGGCCGTCCAGCAGTTCCTCGCCCACAGCCTGGCCCTCAACCTGCAGAACAGCGAAGAGCCCCGAAGCTACGTGGTCGCGCCCCCGCGCAGGCCCACCGCCAGCCAGGTGGAATCGATGGCGACCGCCCTGCGCGGTCTCCAGGCGGCCCGCTGGACCCAGCCGTCCGACCTGGAGGCGGCCGCCGCGGCGAAGCCCGACCCGGGGGCAGCGACCCAGGTCCCCGGCGCGGGCCAGTACTCCGAGGCACTGAGCAAGCAGGAACTCCCGGTGTCGGCGTTCGAGCAGATCCGTACGACGCAGAACACCCTCGACCACTTCAAGGTCATCCTCACCGCGCCGGACCGCGTCGAGATCCCCTTCGGGAACACCACCAACCGGGAGATGTCGACCTCCTGGCGCGGCCGCCCGGACGAGGGCCGCGTCTACCGGGACCAGGTCCAGGACTACCTGATCGGGCTCACGGACAAGGTCAAGGTCGTCCCCAAGTCGGACGCCACCCTGTCCGGGCACAGCGCGACCATCCCGGTCAGCGTCCAGAACAGCCTCGTCCAGGACGTCCACAACCTCGTACTGCGCGTGAAGTCCGCGAATCCCACCCGTCTGACGATCGGCGACGGTGGTGAGGACGAGCAGGAGGTCTCCGTCCAAGGGGGCCACAGCCAGACGGTAAAGTTCACCGCCAACGCCACGGCGAGCGGCCCGGTCGAGGTCACTGCGCGGCTCTTCACCAAGGACGGCGTGCCGTACGGCAAGGAACGCAGGTTCACCGTCGACGCCACCGAGGTCACCCCCACCGTCATGCTCGTCATCGCGGGCGGTGTGCTCCTCCTGGTTCTGGCGGGCATCAAGATGTACGCCAGCCGCAAGCGCGTCGCCGCGCGCGCGGTCGCCGAGGAGAGCACGCAGCCGAGTGACGTGTCCACGGACACCGGACCGCAAAGCACCGAGGGGTCCGGGACGAGTGAGACAGTGGACCGTTGAGCGATGCCGTGGCCGGTCGGCCTGGGGACGATGAGGTGGGGTTGCGATGAACGCGCCGTACGACGGTGACCGCGCGCAGGGCACTGGTGGGCCGACGCCCCCCCAGGGCACTGCTCCGGGCGCCCCGGTGCCCGGGCAGGTTCCCGCGCCCGCGCCCGCGCCGGACCACGACCCGTATGTCCAGGACGCCTACGCCTACGACCCCTACCGGGGGCAGGACCTGTCGGCCCAGGATCCCGTCGCCGAGGTCCTCTACGACCGGGCCTCGCACCCTCCGCCGCCGCCGGGCACCTACCAGGAGCCGGGTCCGCTCTACGCGGCCCCGCAGGCCCCCTCGCACGGGCCCGACCCGCGGGTGTGGGCCCAGACCCCGCCGCCCGAGCCCGACGGCCCCTCGCGCCACCTGCCGTACGGCGACCACGCGACGACGACGCAGTTCGTCGGGGTGGACTCGCTCGTGACGGAAGCCACCGAGGAGCAGCCGGAGGCCGACGCCTTCACCCACCTCTACCGCGACCAGCAGGCCGCCCCGGGTACCCCGGCCCAGGAGGCACCCGTCGCGGCCCCCGCGCCGACCAAGCCCGCCGGGCGGGCCTCCAGCCTGCTCAAGTCGAGCGCCCTCATGGCGGCCGGCACGATCGTCTCGCGCATCACCGGCTTCGCCCGCACCCTGGTCATCGCGGGCGCCATCGGCGTCGCCACCCTCAACGACTCCTACCAGGTCGCCAACACCCTGCCGACGATGATCTACGTCCTCGTCGGCGGCGGCGCCCTCAACGCCGTCTTCATCCCGCAGCTCGTGCGCGCCATGAAGAACGACGAGGACGGCGGCGAGGCCTACGCCAACCGCCTGCTCACCCTCGTCATCACGCTGCTCGGCGCGGTCACCACCGTCTGCGTCCTCGCAGCCCCGCTCTTCATCCGCATGATGTCGCCGACGATCGCCGGCGACCCGAAGCGCCTCGACGTCGCCGTGGCCTTCGCCCACTACTGCCTGCCCACTATGTTCTTCATGGGCGTCCACGTGGTGCTCGGTCAGATCCTCAACGCCCGGGGCCGGTTCGGCGCGATGATGTGGACCCCGGTCCTCAACAACATCGTCGTCATCGCCACCTTCGGCGCCTTCATCTGGGCCTTCGGCGGGTTCACCGCCTCCGGCGTCTCGGAGGCGACCATCACGGCCGAGGGCGTCCGCCTCCTCGGCATCGGCACCCTGCTCGGCCTCGCGGTCCAGTCCCTCGCGATGCTGCCCTACCTGCGCGACGCCGGGTTCAAGCCGCGCCTGCGCTTCGACTGGAAGGGCCACGGCCTCGGCAAGGCGGCCGGCCTGGCCAAGTGGACGTTCTTCTTCGTCCTCGCCAACCAGATCGGCCTCGTCGTCGTCACCCAGCTCGCCACCGCGGCCGGCACGGCCGCCGAGAAGCAGGGACACGGCGGCACCGGCATCACCGCCTACAACTACGCGCTGCTGCTGTGGCAGATGCCGCAGGCCATCATCACCGTCTCCGTCATGACGGCCGTCCTGCCGCGCATCTCCCGCTCCGCCCACGACGGCGACGCCGCCGCGGTCCGCGACGACATCTCCTACGGCCTGCGCACCTCGGCCGTCGCCATCGTGCCCTGCGCCTTCGCGTTCCTCGCGCTCGGCGTCCCGATGGCCACCCTGCTCTACGCGAGCGCCGGCAAGGACGCCATGAACATCGGCTACGTCCTGATGGCCTTCGGCCTCGGTCTGATCCCGTACTCCGTCCAGTACGTGGTCCTGCGCGGGTTCTACGCCTACGAGGACACCCGGACCCCCTTCTACAACACCGTCATCGTCGCGGCCGTCAACGCCGGTGTCTCCGTCCTGGCCTACTTCGTCCTGCCCGCCCGCTGGGCGGTCGTGGGCATGGCCGCCGCGTACGGCCTCGGCTACGTGGTCGGCGTCGGCGTGGCCTGGCGACGCCTCAAGACCCGGCTCGGCGGCGACCTCGACGGCGCCCACGTGATGCGGACCTACACCCGGCTGATCGGCGCCTGCGTGCCGGCCGCGGCGGTGGCGGGCGGCGTCGCCTACGGCATCACCCACTGGCTGGGCAGCGGAGCCACCGGTTCCCTCGTCTCCCTGATCGGCGGCGGCATCGCGCTCGGCGCGGTCTTCCTGATCGCCGCGAAGCGGATGAGGATCGAAGAGCTCAACTCCATGGTCGGAATGGTCCGCGGACGACTGGGCCGCTGATGCGAAGACCCGTTGACGGACCGGACCCCGATCGCGTGTCGTGCAGAGCGCCGGACTGTGGGCACAATTGGCATGGCTTCGCAGACTGGCCGACAGCGCGCAACGGATGGGGAGGCAGGGACGACGGTGGCGGAACGTAGCACGGCTGCCGTCGACGTGGCCGACAACAGCGGCGAAGAGCCGCTGACCGCACACGCGGGCAAGGCCACGGCCGACGGGGTGGACACCCAGAACGGACGAGCCGCGGACGGACCCATGCCCGAGAAGGACGGCGAACGCAGAAGTACGGCCCCCACGGCCGCACCCGAACTCCACAGCGGCCACAAACTGGCGAGGCGCTACCGGCTGGAGGAATGCGTCACCCGTCTGGACGGATTCAGCAGTTGGCGGGCGATGGACGAGAAGCTCCGCCGCGCGGTGGGCGTCCACCTGCTCCCCGCCGACCACCCCCGGGCCCGCACGGTACTCGCCGCCGCCCGCTCCTCCGCCCTGCTCGGCGACCCCCGGTTCGTCCAGGTCCTCGACGCCGTGGAGGAGAACGACCTCGTCTACGTCGTCCACGAGTGGCTGCCCGACGCCACCGAGCTCACCGCCCTCCTCGCGGCCGGCCCGCTGGAGCCCCACGACGCCTACCAGCTGGTCAGCCAGGTCTCCCAGGCCATGGCCGCCGCCCACCGCGAGGGCCTGGCCCACCTGCGCCTGACGCCCAGCGCGATACTGCGCACCTCCACCGGTCAGTACCGCATCCGGGGCCTCGCCGTGAACGCCGCCCTGCGCGGCATCACCAGCGAAACCCCGCAGCGGGCCGACACCGAGGCCATCGGCGCACTGCTGTACGCCGCCCTCACCCAGCGCTGGCCGTACGAGGACGACGCGTACGGCCTGCGCGGCCTGCCCAAGGGTGTCGGCCTGCTCGCCCCCGACCAGGTCCGGGCCGGTGTCCACCGGGGTCTCGGCGAGCTCGCCATGCGCGCCCTGGCCAACGACGGCGCCACCGCGTCCCGTCAGGAGCCCGCCTGCACCACGCCGGAGGAGCTCTCCAAGGCCGTCGCCGCGATGCCCCGCATCCGGCCGCCCGAGCCCGCCTTCACGGCCCCTCCGGAGTACCAGCACACCACCTACCAGCAGGGCAGCTACGGCCGCCCGGCGCCCATCGGCGCACCCACCACCCAGGTGGCCTCGGTCCCGCCGCCGCCCCCGCTGCAGAGCCGCACCGGCCGCGCCCTCAAGTGGAGCGTCGCCGCTCTCCTGATCGCCGCCCTAGGCCTGGGCAGTTGGCAGCTCGCGGACGCGCTCCTGGGCCACGGGAAGCAGGGCACCGGCGAGACCCCGCGCACCCAGCAGCAGAAGACGGACGACAGGCCGGAGAAGAAGGAGCCCGCGCCGCTCTCCGTCAAAAAGGCCGCGGAGTACTACCCGGACGGCACCCCGCAGAACGCCGACGGGGTCTCCAAGACCCTCGACGGGGACACCTCGACCTACTGGCGCACCAAGAGCTTCCTCGACGGCCCCGAGGTCAAGATCAAGTCCGGTGTCGGCATCATCTACGACCTCGGTTCCGAGCGAGAGGTCAGTGCCGCCTCGATAGGGCTGAGGTTCGCAGGGGACCACACCACGCTGGCGCTGTACGCGACCGACTCCATGCAACCGGCGAAGCCGGTCGGCGGCATGAAGAAGATCGCGGGCACGACGACCAACGACACCGCGGTCAACCTGACCACCGACAACCCGGTCAAGACGCGTTACGTGCTCCTGTGGATCACCGCCATGCCACAGGCGCCCTACGACGACTACAGCAGCGCCGGGTTCAAGCAGGGCATCACGGACGTGAAGTTCAAGGGCTGACGCACGCCAGGGGAGGGGGCTCACCGTTGGACGAAGCCGCGACCGGCGACCGCAGCGACCAGGAACTCCTGGCGTTGCACGTCGACGGTGACCCCCACGCCTTCGGTGAGCTCGTACGGCGCCACCGCGACCGGCTGTGGGCCGTCGCGCTGCGCACCCTCGGCGACCGGGAGGAGGCCGCCGACGCCGTCCAGGACGCGCTCGTCTCCGCCTACCGGGCCGCCCACACCTTCCGCGGCGACTCGGCCGTGACCACCTGGCTGCACCGGATCACCGTCAACGCCTGCCTCGACCGTGCGCGCAAGGCCGCCTCCCGCCGTACCTCGCCGCTCGACGACACGGACCGGCTGGAGCGCCTCCTGGAGCCCCACGAGTCCGCCGAGGCCCCCGCGGAGCGCCAGGACCTCCACCGCCAGCTCCTGGCCGCCCTCGGCACCCTCCCGGCCGATCAGCGGGCCGCGCTCGTCCTCGTCGACATGCAGGGATACCCCGTCGCGGAGGCCGCCCGGGTCCTCGGCGTGCCCTCCGGCACCGTGAAGAGCCGGTGCGCGCGGGGGCGGGCGAAACTCCTCCCGATGCTCACTCATCTGCGCACGAATGCCGGGGATAACACCGCCACCGAGCGGGGAAGGAACCGGACGCCGGGGACACCCGTCCCACCTGCGGCAGACTCCAGGGATTCCGGGCCGAGGAATCCGGACCCAGACGTTGTGAAGGGCGGAGGTGGACGACCGTGAGCCCGACGACCGGCACTGCCGGCACGATCCGGCACCCGGAGGTCTCCGAGATCTCCGACCTGACCGAAGGCCTGCTCTCCCCGTCCCGGACCGCCGAAGTGCGCCGACACCTCGGTGACTGCTCCCTGTGCGCCGACGTCCGTGCTTCCCTCGACGAGATCCGGTCCCTCCTCGGCACCCTCCCGGGGCCGCCCCGGATGCCTTCCGCCGTCGCCGGACGCATCGACGCCGCGCTGGCGGCCGAGGCGCTGCTGGACGCCACGGCCTCCCGCGCCGCCACTCCCGCGTCCGCCCCCGAACCCCGAGCCGATGTCGATGTCGATGTCGATGTCGAAGCCCAGGCTGATACGGACGCCCGTGGCGGTGTTTCACGTGAAACACCGCCACCCGCGTCCGGCCGGGCCGGGGCCCTGCGGCCCTCCGGTCACCCTTCCGGCCCAACCGGTCCCGGCCGGCGCCGCGCACGCCGCCGGATCGCCGTCCTCGCGGGCCTGACGGGGGCGGCCGCCTGCGTACTCGGCGTCTACCTGTTCGGCGGCCTCACCGGCACCGGCTCCCACGACAACGCCACCCATGCCACGGCCAGCTCCGCCGCCCGGTCCGCGGACACCGGCGGATACACCGCTCAGGGGCTCCGTGGGAACGTCCAGCGGCTCCTCGCCACGGCGACCGAGGGGCAGTCCAACAAGACCATGGGCCTGGACACGACCTCCCCGGAACAGGCCCCCTCCGACCGTCAGGCATCACCGGGGTCCGCGTCGGTCCCGCCGTGCGTCCAGCAGTCCACCGGCCGTGCCGAGGCCCCGCTCGCCTCCGAGCGCGGCAGCTACCAGGGCATGCCCGTCTACCTCCTCGTGCTTCCACATCCGGACGACCCGTCCCTGGCAGACGCCTACCTCGTGCCCGCGGGCTGCGCCGACGATCCGGCCCAGGCCCCCGGAAAGCCCCTTCTGACCAGCACCTATCCCCGGAGCTGACGGATTCGGGAGCCGAACCGGGCACGTTCCCGGCCGGAGGCGGATCTGAGGGGAATGCTCGCGCCGTAGGATCCGTTGGGTGGGGTGAGAGTCCGCACCGGCCCCCGGTAGGCACCCAGAAGTCCGCAGAGACGAGGAAAGAACCCGTGAGCGACGTACGAAACGTGATCATCATCGGCTCCGGGCCGGCCGGTTACACGGCCGCCCTGTACACCGCACGCGCTTCGCTCAACCCGCTGGTCTTCGAAGGCGCCGTCACCGCCGGTGGCGCGCTGATGAACACCACCGAGGTCGAGAACTTCCCCGGCTTCCAGGACGGGATCATGGGCCCGGACCTCATGGACAACATGCGTGGCCAGGCGGAGCGCTTCGGTGCCGAGCTCGTTCCGGACGACATCGTCTCCGTGGACCTCACCGGTGAGATCAAGACCGTCACCGACACCGCCGGCACGGTGCACCGCGCCAAGGCCGTCATCGTCACCACCGGTTCCCAGCACCGCAAGCTCGGTCTGCCCAACGAGGACACCCTCTCGGGCCGCGGTGTCTCCTGGTGCGCCACCTGCGACGGATTCTTCTTCAAGGACCAGGACATCGCCGTGGTCGGCGGCGGCGACACCGCGATGGAGGAGGCGACCTTCCTCTCGCGCTTCGCGAAGTCGGTCACCATCGTCCACCGCCGCGACAGCCTGCGCGCCTCCAAGGCCATGCAGGACCGCGCCTTCGCCGACCCGAAGATCTCGTTCGCCTGGGACAGCGAGGTCGCCGAGATCCACGGCGAGCAGAAGCTCTCCGGCCTGACGCTGCGGAACACCAAGACCGGTGAGACCTCCGAGCTGCCCGTGACCGGCCTCTTCATCGCCGTCGGCCACGACCCGCGCACCGAGCTCTTCACCGGCCAGCTCGACCTGGACGACGAGGGCTACCTCAAGGTGGACGCGCCCTCCACGCGCACCAACATCACCGGTGTCTTCGGCGCCGGCGACGTCGTGGACCACACCTACCGTCAGGCGATCACGGCGGCCGGCACCGGTTGCTCCGCCGCTCTCGACGCCGAGCGGTTCCTCGCCGCCCTCGCGGACGCCGAGCACGCGACCGCGACCGTCTGACACCCGCTTCATCCCCACACCCCACACCCCGTATCAAGAGGAGGCCGTTGTGGCTCTCAAGACCGTGACCGACGCCGACTTCGACGCTGAGGTCCTGGCCAGCGGCAAGCCCGTACTCGTGGACTTCTGGGCCGACTGGTGCGGCCCGTGCCGCCAGATCGCGCCGTCCCTGGAGGCCATCGCGGCCGAGTACGGCGAAGAGATCGAGATCGTCAAGCTCAACATCGACCAGAACCCGGAGACGGCCGCCCGCTACGGCGTGATGTCCATCCCGACCCTGAACGTCTACCAGGGCGGCGAGGTCGTCAAGACCATCGTCGGCGCCAAGCCGAAGGCCGCGATCCTGCGCGACCTCTCCGACTTCGTCACGGTCAAGAGCGTCTGACCCGTGCCGTGTTTCACGTGAAACGGGGCCGCCCCTCCAGGGGTGGCCCCGTTTCACGTATCCGGAGCCGTCCCGCCCCGCCGCTGCCGCTCACAGCGGACGCAGTACTGGTTCCTTCCGCGCCCGAGCGCCGCCGAGCAGCCGGTCAAGGGCCAGTTCCACGTCTTCCTTCCACGACAGCGTCGTGCGCAGCTCCAACCGCAACCGGGGATGGGCCGGATGGGGACGGACCGTCTTGAAGCCCACCGCCAGCAGGTGATCGGCCGGCAGCAGACACGCGGGCCTCTCCCAGCGCGCGTCACCGAAGGCCTCGATGGCCTTGAACCCCCGCCTCAACAGGTCCTTGGCGACCGTCTGGACCATCACCCGCCCCAGGCCCTGGCCCTGGTACCCGGGCATGATCCATGCCGTGATCAACTGGACCGCGTCCGAGGACACCGGGCTGGTCGGGAACGAGGCGGCACGCGGCACATAGGCCGGCGGTGCGTAGAGCACGAAGCCCACCGGGACCTCGTCCACATAGACCACCCGGCCGCAGGACCCCCAGTCCAGCAGGACGGCGGAGATCCACCCCTCTTTCTCCAGCTCGGGGGTGCCCGCCTTCACGGCGGCTTCCCCGCTGACGGGATCCAGCTCCCAGAACACGCAGCTCCGGCAACGCCGGGGAAGGTCCTGGAGGTTGTCGAGCGTGAGCGGTACCAACCGACGACCCATGACGGCATCGTAACCACTGCACCCTGCTTCTTCGAGTGTGGACATCGCCCGAAGGAGCAGGGTGCGGAGGCGGACGGACTACTCCCCGGAAAGGCCCTGCTCCAGCACCCGGCCTTCGCCCGGCGCCAGGGTGCCCAGGATCCGCTCCAGATCCTCCATCGAAGCGAACTCCACGGTGATCTTGCCCTTCTTCTGCCCCAGGTCCACCTTCACCCGGGTCTCGAACCGGTCCGAGAGGCGGGTCGCCAGCTCACTGAGTGCCGGGGCAACCCGGGCTCCCGCGCGCGGGCCCTTCGGCTTCACCGTGCTCGCCGGCTCGGAGCCCATCAGCGTCACGATCTCCTCGACCGCACGCACCGACAGGCCCTCGGCGACGATCCGGTGTGCGAGACGGTCCTGCTGCTCGGAGTCCTCCACCGACAGCAGCGCCCGTGCGTGCCCCGCCGACAGGACCCCCGCGGCCACCCGGCGCTGAACCGGTGCGGAAAGCCTCAGCAGACGCAGGGTGTTCGAGACCTGAGGGCGCGAACGACCGATCCGGTCCGCCAGCTGGTCGTGCGTGCACTTGAAGTCCTGGAGCAGCTGGTCGTACGCGGCCGCCTCCTCCAGGGGGTTCAGCTGCGCCCGGTGGAGGTTCTCCAGGAGAGCGTCCAGCAGCAGCTTGTCGTCGTCCGTGGCCCGGATGATCGCGGGGATCCGCTCCAGTCCCGCCTCACGACAGGCACGCCAGCGCCGTTCGCCCATGATCAGTTCATACCGGCCCTGGGCCGTCTGCCGAACGACCACCGGCTGGAGCAGACCCACCTCCTGGATGGAGGTCACCAGCTCCGCCAGAGCGTCCTCGTCGAAGACCTCACGCGGCTGACGCGGGTTCGGCTTGATCGTGTCCAGCGGAAGCTCCGCGAACGTCGCACCCGCCGCCGGGGCGGTCTCCGCCTCCGCCTTCGCCTGCTCCGGCACCCCGGCTACCGATGTTTCACGTGAAACATCGGCAGCGATCGCCGAGGGTGCCGCCTCCTGCGCCAGCACGGCGAGCTTCGCCGCGGCGATGCCCCGCTCGGACGCCAGCGTCGGCACCGCCGACGGGGACGTCGACCCGGCCCCGGCCATGGGCGTCGCTTCCTGGGGAGCCGCCGGAATCAGCGCGCCGAGCCCCCGTCCCAGACCCCTACGTCGCTCACTCACTGGATCCCCTCCGCCATGCTCTGCGTGCCGTTCATGCCCGCGCCCAGATGGGCGTCCTGGGCGTCGTAATGGATTCCGGCTCCCCGTAGGGCCATCTCCCGCGCCGCCTCCAGATAGGAGAGGGCACCGCTGGAGCCCGGATCGTACGTGAGGACCGTCTGCCCGTAGCTCGGCGCCTCCGAGATGCGCACCGACCTCGGAATGCTGGTGCGCAGCACCTCCTTGCCGAAGTGGGTGCGCACCTCCTCAGCCACCTGGGAAGCGAGCCGCGTCCTGCCGTCGTACATGGTCAGCAGGATCGTCGAGACGTGCAGGTTCGGGTTGAGATGGGCCCGCACCAGGTCGACGTTGCGCAGCAGCTGTCCCAGTCCCTCCAGTGCGTAGTACTCGCACTGGATCGGGATCAGTACCTCCGCGCCCGCGACCATGGCGTTCACGGTCAGCAGGCCCAGGGAGGGCGGGCAGTCGATCAGGATGTAGTCGAGCGGCTGCTCGTAGGCCTGGATGGCTCGCTGGAGGCGGCTTTCGCGGGCCACCAGGGACACCAGCTCGATCTCCGCTCCGGCCAGGTCGATCGTGGCCGGGGCGCAGAACAGCCCTTCCACGTCCACCACGGGCTGGACGACCTCCAGGAGGGGCCGGCTGTCCACGAGCACGTCGTAGATGGAGGGCACTTCCGCGTGATGGTCGATACCCAGGGCCGTCGAGGCGTTGCCTTGCGGGTCCAGGTCGATCACCAGGACCCTGGCGCCGTGCAGGGCCAGCGAGGCCGCCAGGTTCACGGTCGTCGTGGTCTTGCCCACGCCGCCCTTCTGGTTGGCCACCACCATGATCCGGGTCTGCGCGGGCCGCGGCAGAGCGGCGCCGGTCCGACCGATCGTCTCGACCGCGAGCTGGGCGGCCCGTTCGACGGGGGTGTCCTCGTGGTCGTCGTTGTCGACGAGGGGCGGAGGCAGGTGGCCCACCTCAGCAGTAGCCGGGGATGTTTCACGTGAAACATCCTCGCCCGGCGATTCAGAGCGGGGACCGGGGACCGGATCGGCCATCGGCCCCGCAAGGTTGGCGTCGGACCGCACGGTGTCACTCTCCTCGGCAGTGGGCTCGCGATGAACAGAGCCTGCCATGTCACCGGGGTCGCGAACCAGCGGGGCCCGTACTCCTGTGGATGAATCCACCGTTGTGGACAACTCCGTACCCCCCGCACCCTTGCGGGGGCGGGGGGCCGCAGCAGCACGGCCGCGGCTGATGATTCCGTGCAGCAGAGAGCGATGTTTCACGTGAAACACGATGCCCGGACGGAGTCTTCAGGCCGCTACGACACTCCGAAATCCATACCTATAGGGCCCAACAGCCCGAAAAGGGCAAGATCAACGGCGTCGGCGTACCCGCCCCACGCGGGCGGCCTTGGCCCGCTTGGCCGCGAACCGCACCCCACCGGGGCTTTCTCCGACCTCCACCCGGACCACCGTGGACAGGGGGTCCACGACGCCCTCACCCACCTGCAGCACCGAGGTCTTCACCACACCGAGCTTGCTCAGCGCGACCTTCGCCGCCACCAGCTCCTCCTCGGCGGTGTCGCCCTTGAGTGCCAACATCTCCCCGTACGGACGCAGCAGGGGAACGCCCCAGCCCGCCAGCCGGTCGAGCGGGGCCACGGCACGGGCCGTGACCACGTGCACCGGCTGAACCTTGCCGAGTACCTCTTCGGCACGGCCCCGCACCACGGTGACGTGGTCCAGACCCAGCAGCTCCACGGCTTCCTGGAGGAAGTTCGTACGGCGCAGCAGGGGCTCCAACAGGGTGATCTTCAGATCCCGCCGGACCAGTGCGAGCGGGATGCCGGGCAGACCGGCCCCGGAACCCACGTCGCAAACGGTGACGCCCTGGGGCACCACCTCGGAGAGCACCGCGCAATTCAGCAGGTGCCGCTCCCACAGGCGGGGAACCTCACGCGGCCCGATCAGACCGCGCTGGACCCCCGCATCCGCCAGCAGCTCCGCATACCGCACAGCTTCCGGGAAAAACTCACCGAACACCGCGCGCGCCTCTTCGGGCGCCGGGGGAAGCTCAGCTGCCTCCGTCACGGGGACCGTCCTTCCGTACAGAACCGCTCACGCCAATACCGTGCCGTTCACATGTCAGGCTTACAAACATCGGCCCCGCCTGCGACACAGACGGGGCCGACACACAACGTTCCGGTCAGGCCGGGAGCACAACGACGAAGCGCTGCGGCTCCTCGCCCTCCGACTCGCTCTTGAGACCGGCGGCCGCCACGGCATCGTGGACGACCTTGCGCTCGAAGGGGGTCATGGGAGCCAGCTTCAGCGGCTCGCCCGAGGACTTCACGTCTTCGGCGGCCTTGGCACCCAGCGCCGCGAGCTCCTCGCGCTTCTTGGCCCGGAAACCGGCGATGTCCAGCATCAGCCGGCTGCGGTCCCCGGTCTCGCGGTGCACGGCGAGGCGGGTCAGCTCCTGCAGAGCCTCCAGGACCTCACCGTCGCGGCCCACGAGCTTCTGCAGGTCGCGGCCGGCGGAGTCGCTCACGATCGACACCGCGGCACGGTCGGCCTCGACGTCCATGTCGATGTCGCCGTCCAGGTCCGCGATGTCCAGCAGACCCTCAAGGTAGTCGGCCGCGATCTCACCCTCCTGCTCCAGGCGGGTCAGGGTGTCGCCACTCTCAGCGGCGGCGGTGGTGGTGCCTTCCGTCACGGGAGGGACTCCTTCTTACTTCTTGGAGGGCTTGCTGGGGGGCGTCTGTCGCTTCGACTTCGTCTGCCGCTTCGGCTGCTGCCGCTTCGTGGCGACGCCGCCGCTCGCAGCGTCCGCATCGGCGGTGGCTTCAGAACTCTTCATCACGGAGCCGTCCGCCTGCGCGGCCATGCCCTGCTTCGTCAGCGCGGTGATGAACTTGCGCTCGTTGTCGTTGCGGTCCGGCCCCTTGGCCACGATCGCCGCGACGATCTTCTTCTTGCCCCGGCCCTTGACGTCCCCGTGGGCGGAGACGTGCTTCAGGAGACGGGTCAGGTACTCGTCCTGCGCCTTGCTGCCCGGCGTCGGGTTCTGGTTGATCACGTACATCTGCTGACCCATGGTCCACACGTTCGTGGTCAGCCAGTAGACGAGGACACCGACGGGGAAGTTGATGCCCATCACCGCGAAGATCAGCGGGAAGATGTACATCAGCATCTTCTGCTGCTGCATGAACGGCGTCTTGACCGAGAGGTCGACGTTCTTCGCCATCAGCTGGCGCTGGGTGTAGAACTGCGACAGCGACATCAAAACGATCATGACGGCGGTCACGATGCGCACGTCGGTGATCGAGGCGCCCAGGGAGGCGGCCTTCTCGGCGCTGTCCGTGAACTTCGCGGCCAGCGGGGCGCCGAAGATGTGCGCCTGGCGGGCGCTCTCCAGCAGCGACTGGTTGATCACGCCGATGGTCTGGCCGTTGGCGATGGCCGAGAGCACGTGGTACAGCGCGAAGAAGAACGGGGACTGCGCCAGGATGGGAAGGCACGAGGAGAGCGGGTTGGTACCCGTCTCCTTGTACAGCTTCATCATCTCTTCGGACTGACGCTGCTTGTCGTTCTTGTAGCGCTCCTGGATCGCCTTCATCTTCGGCTGGAGCGCCTGCATGCCCCGCGTCGCCTTGATCTGCTTCACGAAGAGCGGGATCAGGCAGATACGGATCAGTACCACCAGGGACACGATGGACAGGCCCCAGGCCCATCCACTGTCCGGGCCGAAGATCGCCCCGTACAGCGAGTGGAACTGGACGATGACCCATGACACGGGGGTGGTGATAAAGCTGAACAGACTGGCAATCGTGTCCACTAATCAGGCTCCTTGAGCATTGCGAGATCTACGCAACGCACTGCGCAGCTGCTCGTGCCAACGCGGGCGTTTCCGGGGTGGGACATGATCCACACCACCCGGGGACCACGGATTGCACCGCAGGATCCGCCAGGCGGTCAGAACCGTCCCCTTCACCGCACCATGCCGGTCGATGGCCGTGAACCCGTAGTGCGAGCACGACGGGTAATAGCGGCACACCGGCCCGAGCAGCGGACTGACCGTCCACTGGTACAGCTTGATCAAGGCGAGCAGCGGGTACTTCATCGAGCGACGCCTCCCAGTAGCCGCGCCAAGGCGGCATCCAGGTCACGAGCCAGCTCGTCAACGCCGGCATCACCCGCTCCGGGCAGGGCCCGCACCACCACCAGGCTACCTGCGGGCAACTGGGCCAGCCGGTCGCGGACGAGGTGACGCAGGCGACGCTTGACCCGGTTGCGGACGACCGCTATACCGACGGCCTTGCTGACGACGAAACCCGCACGCGGCGAGGGATCGATCTCCCCCGGCTCGTGCGGGTCCGTTGCACCGCTGGTACGTAGGTGGACGACGAGGAGCGGGCGTCCTGCCCGCCGACCCCGTCGTACCGCGCTCGCGAAGTCTTCACGCCGCCTCAGCCGATTTTCGGGAGACAGCACAACGTCACGACCTGCGTGTTGTTACGCGGAGAGGGCGGCGCGGCCCTTGCTGCGACGGTTCGCGAGGATCGCGCGACCGGCACGGGTACGCATCCGGAGACGGAAGCCGTGGGTCTTGGCACGACGGCGGTTGTTCGGCTGGAAGGTGCGCTTGCTCACTCGGGGGCTCCAGAGAATGAATCGTGTGTGGCGTTACATCGCCTGGCTGTCACCGTGCGCCCACGAGGAACTCGCGTGTTCGCCCGAGTGGACACCGCTAAACGATCACAATCAGTGATCTCGCCCATCGGTAGGCAGGCGGCAGCAGCCATCGACAACTCGACCTCGTTACGGTACGCGCGGCTACGCCATCCGGTCAAACCGAGCCCGCCCTGCCGCACACTGTGCACAGGCTGTGGACAACGACTTGAACCCTACCCACCGGCCTGACTACCGTTGACTGATCCCGGATTTTTGTCCCGACCGTCCCAAAGAACCACACATTCGTGGGACCGGGACCTGTGAGAGAGCGTGCTCTGTGGCTGACGTACCTGCCGATCTTGCCGCAGTGTGGCCACGCGTGCTCGAGAAGCTGCTCGGGGAGGGTCAGCAGGGCATCGAGCCCAAGGACAAGCAGTGGGTGGAACGATGCCAGCCACTGGCCCTCGTCGCCGACACCGCCCTGCTCGCCGTCCCCAACGAATGGGGCAAGCGGGTTCTCGAAGGCCGCCTGGCCCCGCTCATCAGCGATGCCCTCAGCCGTGAGTGCGGCCGGCCCATCCGGATCGCGATCACGGTGGACGACTCCGCGGGCGAGCCCGCGCCCCCGGCGCCGTCGGCCCCGGGGCAGCGCGAGGGCTACGAGCCGTACGGCGGCCAGCGCCCCGGCGGCCACACCGGCCCCGGCGGCGAGGACCAGCTCCCCACCGCCCGCCCGGCCTACCCGGAGTACCAGCAGCAGCGCCCCGAGCCCGGCGCCTGGCCGCGCGGCGGCCAGCAGGACGACTACGGCTGGCAGCAGCCGCGCCTGGGCGGCTTCCCCGAGCGCGATCCCTACGCCTCCCCGCAGCCCGGCTACCTCCAGCAGCCGGAGCCCGGCGGCTACGAGCAGAACTCCTACGACCAGGGTTCCTACGAACAGCAGCAGTACGAGCAGTCCCCGTACGAATCCCAGAAGTACGAACAACAGAAGTACGAGCAGCAGCAGTACGAGCAGCCCGCCCCGCGCCCGGCCCCCGGTCGGCCCGCGCCCCCGCCGGCCCCGTCCGGCGGTTCCACCTCGGGCCCGCTGGAGCCGACCGCCCGGCTGAACCCCAAGTACCTCTTCGACACCTTCGTCATCGGCGCCTCCAACCGCTTCGCGCACGCGGCCGCGGTGGCCGTCGCCGAGGCGCCGGCGAAGGCGTACAACCCCCTCTTCATCTACGGGGAGTCGGGCCTCGGCAAGACGCACCTGCTGCACGCCATCGGGCACTACGCGCGCAGCCTCTACCCCGGTACGCGGGTGCGGTACGTGAGCTCGGAGGAGTTCACCAACGAGTTCATCAACTCCATCCGCGACGGCAAGGGCGACGCCTTCCGCAAGCGCTACCGCGAGATGGACATCCTGCTGGTCGACGACATCCAGTTCCTCGCGAGCAAGGAGTCGACGCAGGAGGAGTTCTTCCACACCTTCAATACGCTCCACAACGCCAACAAGCAGATCGTGCTGTCCTCCGACCGACCGCCCAAGCAGCTCGTCACCCTGGAGGACAGGCTCCGCAACCGCTTCGAGTGGGGCCTGATCACCGACGTCCAGCCGCCCGAGCTGGAGACCCGTATCGCGATCCTGCGCAAAAAGGCCGTCCAGGAGCAGCTCAACGCCCCGCCGGAGGTACTGGAGTTCATCGCCTCCCGCATCTCGCGCAACATCCGCGAGCTGGAGGGGGCGCTGATCCGGGTGACCGCCTTCGCGAGCCTCAACCGGCAGCCGGTCGACCTGGGCCTGGCGGAGGACGTCCTCAAGAACCTGATCCCGGGCGGCGAGGACAGCGCGCCCGAGATCACCGCCTCCGACATCATGGCGGCCACCGCGGACTACTTCGGGCTGACCGTGGACGACCTGTGCGGCTCCTCGCGCAGCCGCGTCCTGGTCACCGCCCGGCAGATCGCCATGTACCTGTGCCGCGAGCTCACGGACCTGTCGCTGCCCAAGATCGGGGCCCAGTTCGGCGGGCGCGACCACACCACCGTCATGCACGCCGACCGCAAGATCCGCGCTCTCATGGCCGAACGGCGCTCCATCTACAACCAGGTCACGGAGCTCACCAACCGCATCAAGAACGGCTGACGCCGGCCCCCGGCAGCGGCGTCAGGGGACTCCGCGGCCCCGGGCAAACCCCCAGACAGGGCGCTCCCGGATTGAACCGGGGGCGCCCTTCTTCGTCCGTGCGCCCCCAGCTTGTTCGAATACGCCCCCCAGGGGGCAAGTCATCCACAGATTCCCCAACTTTCTTCCGTCCACAGCCTGAGGACAGTTTCCGTCGCCCACAATCCGTCCACAGGGGTGCTGGTTGAGGGCCCATCAGACCAGGTCAGGCGCCTGTGGAATTGTGCGCAAGGATCATCCACAGCCTGTGGACAGAAAATTCGTCCACAGGGTCATCCACTCCTCTGTCCACCGGAGACCCACAGGTTCCCGCGTCCTGTGCACAGGAGGCGAGGGGTTCTCCACACCGTTGTCCACTGTTCGGCAACGAGGCACCCCCGGTCACCGTGCCGAGTGAAAGCCGTCACACGGATGTCGACGTTTGGTGTGTGGACCGCTGGGGAAAAGCTGGGGACACAGCTGTGGAGTAGTACGGGTCACCTGGGGACGGCCTGTGCAGAAGTTTTCGTTCTCCACAGAGACACCGTGTTGTCCACCGGTGCCACCCACAGGGTGTGGGGATAAAAAACGCGGGTTGACCTGGGAAAACGGGCTTATCCACCGTTTCCACAGGCCCTACTACTACCCCCATGGAGAGTTAGGCCGGTTTCGGTTTTCAAGCAGGTCCTGTGCACAACTCGTCGATCGGCCGTCCCGACACCTCGCTCCCGACTTGACCGCCAGCCGCGACGACTGTCGGCGCCGTACGTCAGACTGGTCCCCGGCAACGGTCGAGGCATCGACGAGCCGACGACGAAGGCCGGCAGACGAGCGAGCAACAGCAGGAGGCGGTTTCCGGTGAAGATCCGGGTGGAACGCGACGTACTCGCGGAGGCGGTGGCCTGGGCTGCACGCAGCCTCCCGGCCCGGCCGCCGGTGCCCGTGCTCGCGGGCCTGCTGCTGAAGGCCGAAGAGGGCACCCTGTCGCTCTCCGGCTTCGACTACGAGGTCTCGGCCCGCGTCTCCGTCGAGGCGGACGTCGAGGAGGACGGCACCGTCCTCGTCTCCGGCCGGCTCCTCGCCGACATCTGCCGCGCCCTCCCCAACCGCCCGGTGGAGATTTCCACAGACGGTGTACGGGCGACCGTGGTCTGCGGCTCCTCCCGGTTCACACTCCACACCCTGCCTGTGGAGGAATACCCGGCGCTTCCCCAGATGCCGACCGCGACCGGCACCGTGCCCGGTGAGGTCTTCGCCTCCGCCGCCGCCCAGGTCGCCATCGCCGCCGGCCGCGACGACACGCTGCCCGTGCTGACCGGTGTCCGCATCGAGATCGAGGGCGACCGCGTCACCCTGGCCTCCACCGACCGCTACCGCTTCGCGGTCCGCGAGTTCCTGTGGAAGCCGGAGAACCCGGACGCCTCGGCCGTGGCCCTGGTGCCCGCCAAGACCCTCCTGGACACCGCCAAGTCCCTGACCAGCGGCGACACCGTCACCCTGGCGCTCTCCGGCTCCGGCCAGGGCGAGGGCCTCATCGGCTTCGAGGGCGCGGGCCGCCGCACCACCACCCGCCTGCTCGAAGGCGACCTGCCGAAGTACCGCACCCTCTTCCCGACGGAGTTCAACTCCATCGCCGTGATCGAGACCGCGCCCTTCGTCGAGGCCGTCAAGCGCGTCGCCCTCGTCGCCGAGCGCAACACGCCGGTCCGGCTCAGCTTCGAGCAGGGCGTCCTCATCCTGGAGGCCGGCTCCAGCGACGATGCACAGGCTGTGGAACGCGTCGACGCGAAGCTGGAGGGCGACGACATCTCCATCGCCTTCAACCCGACCTTCCTGCTCGACGGCCTCAGCGCGATCGACTCGCCCGCGGCCCAGCTCAGCTTCACCACGTCCACCAAGCCCGCGCTGCTCAGCGGCCGCCCGGCGGTCGACGCGGAAGCCGACGAGGCCTACAAGTACCTGATCATGCCGGTGCGCCTGTCCGGCTGACGCCCCCCGCACACCGACGTCGGGCCCGGTCTCGCAGCCTGCGGGACCGGGCCCGACGCCGTGCGGAGCGGGCCCCGCACCACGGCCCGGCGTAGGCTCGGATCCGGTGGGCCACCCCCGAACCCGGGGAGCCCCGGCACAGCCAAAGACGGCCACAACGCGTAAGGAAGCACCTGATGGAGCTCGGTCTCGTCGGTCTCGGCAAGATGGGCGGCAACATGCGCGAGCGCATCCGCCGCGCAGGCCACACCGTCATCGGATACGACCGCAACCCGGACCTCGCGGATGTCCACAGCCTGCGGGAACTTGTGGACAGCCTGCAGTCCCCCCGCGTGGTGTGGGTGATGGTCCCCGCCGGTGCGGCCACGCAGTCCACCGTCGACGAGCTCGCGGAGCTGCTCTCGCCCGGCGACATCGTCGTCGACGGCGGCAACTCGCGCTGGACCGACGACGAGAAGCACGCCGAGGAGCTGAAGGCCAAGGGCATCGGCTTCGTCGACTGCGGTGTCTCCGGCGGCGTCTGGGGCCTGGAGAACGGCTACGCGCTCATGTACGGCGGCGACGAGAAGCACGTCGCGACGGTCCAGCCGATCTTCGACGCCCTCAAGCCCGAGGGCGACTTCGGCGCCGTACACGCCGGCAAGGTCGGCGCGGGCCACTTCGCGAAGATGGTCCACAACGGCATCGAGTACGCCATGATGCAGGCCTACGCCGAGGGCTGGGAGCTCCTGGAGAAGGTGGACTCGGTCACCGACGTCCGCGAGGTGTTCCGCTCCTGGCAGGAGGGGACGGTCATCCGTTCCTGGCTGCTGGACCTCGCCGTGAACGCGCTGGACGAGGACGAGCACCTGGAGCAGCTGCGCGGCTTCGCGCAGGACTCCGGCGAGGGCCGCTGGACCGTCGAGGCCGCGATCGACAACGCGGTGCCGCTGCCGGCGATCACCGCCTCGCTGTTCGCCCGCTTCGCCTCGCGCCAGGACGACTCCCCGCAGATGAAGATGATCGCGGCGCTGCGCAACCAGTTCGGCGGCCACGCGGTCGAGAAGAAGTAGTTCCACGGGGCGACACCGCCCCACGGAACGACGGCACCACAGCACGACAGCACCACAGAGCAAGCAGCAGGAAGCCGGGGGAGGTCGGCGCCGCATGCACGTTTCGCATCTCTCGTTGGCCGACTTCCGCTCGTACGCCCGGGCCGAGGTTCCCCTCGCCCCGGGCGTCACCGCTTTCGTGGGCCCGAACGGCCAGGGCAAGACGAACCTCGTCGAGGCCATCGGCTACCTGGCGACCCTGGGCAGCCACCGGGTCTCCTCGGACGCCCCGCTCGTCCGGATGGGCGCGGACCGGGCCGTCGTCCGGGCCGCCGTCACCCAGGGCGAACGCCAGCAGCTCGTGGAGCTGGAACTCAACCCGGGCCGCGCCAACCGGGCCCGCATCAACCGGTCCTCGCAGGTCAGGCCACGGGACGTACTGGGGATCGTGCGCACCGTGCTGTTCGCCCCCGAGGACCTGGCGCTGGTCAAGGGCGACCCGGGGGAGCGCCGCCGCTTCCTGGACGAGCTCGTCACCGCCCGCTCCCCGCGCATGGCGGCCGTCCGCTCCGACTACGAACGCGTCCTCAAGCAGCGCAACACGCTGCTGAAGTCGGCGGCGATGGCCCGTCGGCACGGAGGCCGCTCCATGGACCTCTCCACCCTCGACGTGTGGGACCAGCACCTGGCCCGCGCGGGCGCCGAACTCCTCGCACAGCGCCTCGACCTGATCGCGACCCTGCTGCCGCTCGCCGACAAGGCCTACGAGCAGCTCGCACCCGGCGGCGGCCCGCTCGGGCTCGCCTACCGGTCCTCGGCCGGCGAACCGGTCGACAGCGGTGAGGCGCGCACCCGCGAGGCGCTCTACGAGGTCCTGCTGGCGGCCCTGTCCGAGGTGCGCAAGCAGGAGATCGAACGCGGCGTCACCCTCGTCGGACCGCACCGCGACGACGTCCTGCTGCGCCTGGGCGAACTGCCCGCGAAGGGGTACGCCAGCCACGGCGAGTCCTGGTCGTACGCACTGGCGCTGCGCCTGGCCTCGTACGAGCTGTTGCGCTCGGAGGGGACGGAGCCGGTGCTGATCCTGGACGACGTCTTCGCGGAACTCGACGCGCGCCGCCGGGAGCGGCTCGCGGAACTGGTGGCTCCGGGCGAGCAGGTCCTGGTGACGGCGGCGGTGGACGACGACGTCCCCGCAGTGCTGACCGGCACCCGGTTCGCGGTCTCCGGCGGCGAGGTGACCCGGCTGTGAGCGCGGGCGAGGGCGGGCAGGACAAGCCCAGGACCCCGGAACCGTCCGGGGTGGACCTGGCGCGGCAGGCGCTGGCCGCCGCGCGGGAGCAGGCCCGCGCCCGCGGGAACGCGGTGAGCGGACGCAAACGTCACCAGCAGCCGGGCCTGCGCTCCGGCGCCCGCGCCGACGGCCGGGATCCGATGCCGCTGATGGCGGCCCTGGACCGGCTGCGGACGGAACGCGGCTGGGAGATGCCGATCGCGGTGGCCGGGGTGATGGAGCGCTGGGCGGAGATCGTCGGCCCGGAGATCGCCGCGCACTGTGAACCGGAGCGCTACGAGGACCGTGAGCTCCTCGTACGGTGCGACTCCTCGGCCTGGGCCGCACAGCTGAAGCTGCTGGCCCCGCAGCTGGTGGCGCGGCTCAACGCGGACCTGGGCCAGGGCACGGTCCGGCTGATCAAGGTCCAGGGTCCCGGCGGCCGGCCCAAGCGCCACGGACCCTGGCGCGCCCCCGGCAGCAGCGGGCCCGGGGACACCTGGGGCTGACCGCCCCGGCGCCGCGCGGGCGGGTGCGTACGACCGCTGCTCCGGCCCGGTACCGCCCGTAGCGCGGGCCCGTACCGCCGGCCCGTGGCCCCGTACCGCCGGGCCCGGGCGGCCGCGGCCCCGTACCGGCCGGACGGCCGCCCGCGAGGGCCGGCCCCCAGGCGGTTTCCGGCCCTTTCCAGCCCGCCCGGGCCCCGTCATCGCGCCCCCGCGCCCCGCCCGCGCGCCCCCGGGCCCGCCCCCGTCGGGTGCGGTGTCCCTCACGGTAGCCGCGGGTTGACAGGCCGAAGCGCTGGATGCCCGCGTGAGCCTCTTGGAGCCCCACCCCGGATATGGGGAGTCGGAGAGAGGAGGTTCAGGGCGGCACATGCGGACTCAGGTACCGGCAAACCCCCATTCATGTCAGTGGTACCGGTAGACTGGAGGCAATCCCGCCCGTTCGCGGGGTGACAGTGACAAACGCAGACAACGCAGATCGACGCGGCCGCTCCCCCGGCGCACATGCTGGTCCGGAGTACGGGCTGCGCTGTGCCAGAAAGGGCGCTTCGTGGCCGATTCCGGCGACTCCAACGAGAAGAATTACGACGCCAGTGCGATCCAGGTCCTCGAGGGCCTGGACGCGGTCCGCAAGCGGCCGGGTATGTACATCGGCTCGACGGGTGAGCGTGGTCTGCACCACCTCGTCTACGAGGTCGTCGACAACTCGGTCGACGAGGCGCTGGCCGGGCACGCGGACACCATTGACGTGACGATCCTCGCCGACGGCGGGGTGCGCGTGGTCGACAACGGCCGCGGTATCCCGGTCGGCATCGTGCCGTCCGAAGGGAAGCCGGCCCTTGAGGTCGTGCTGACCGTCCTGCACGCGGGCGGCAAGTTCGGCGGCGGCGGCTACGCCGTCTCCGGCGGTCTGCACGGCGTCGGCGTGTCCGTCGTGAACGCCCTGTCGACCAAGGTCGCGGTCGAGGTCAAGACGGACGGCCACCGCTGGACCCAGGACTACAAGCTGGGCGTGCCGACGGCCCCGCTGGCCAAGAACGAGGAGACCGACGAGCACGGCACGTCGGTGACGTTCTGGGCCGACGGCGACATCTTCGAGACGACCGAGTACTCCTTCGAGACGCTGTCGCGGCGCTTCCAGGAGATGGCCTTCCTCAACAAGGGCCTGACCCTGACGCTGACCGACGAGCGCGAGTCGGCGAAGGCCACGGCGGGCGCGGACGACCCGGAAGCGGACGCGGCCGAGCCGCAGGCGCGCACGGTCCAGTACCACTACGAGGGCGGCATCGTCGACTTCGTGAAGTACCTCAACTCGCGCAAGGGCGAGCTGATCCACCCGACCGTCATCGACGTCGAGGCCGAGGACAAGGAGCGCATGCTCTCGGTCGAGATCGCGATGCAGTGGAACTCGCAGTACACGGAGGGGGTCTACTCCTTCGCGAACACGATCCACACGCACGAGGGCGGCACCCACGAGGAGGGCTTCCGCGCGGCGCTGACCGGCCTGGTCAACCGCTACGCGCGTGACAAGAAGCTGCTCCGCGAGAAGGACGACAACCTCGCCGGCGAGGACATCCGCGAGGGTCTGACGGCGATCATCTCGGTCAAGCTGGGCGAGCCCCAGTTCGAGGGCCAGACGAAGACCAAGCTGGGCAACACGGAGGCCAAGACCTTCGTGCAGAAGGTCGTCCACGAGCACCTGAACGACTGGTTCGACCGCAACCCGGTCGAGGCCGCGGACATCATCCGCAAGTCGATCCAGGCGGCCACGGCCCGCGTCGCGGCCCGCAAGGCCCGCGACCTGACCCGTCGCAAGGGTCTGCTGGAGAGCGCCTCGCTGCCGGGCAAGCTGTCCGACTGCCAGTCGAACGACCCGATCAAGTGCGAGATCTTCATCGTCGAGGGTGACTCCGCCGGCGGCTCGGCCAAGTCCGGCCGCAACCCGATGTACCAGGCCATCCTGCCCATCCGCGGCAAGATCCTGAACGTCGAGAAGGCGCGCATCGACAAGATCCTGCAGAACACCGAGGTCCAGGCGCTGATCAGCGCCTTCGGCACCGGTGTGCACGAGGACTTCGACATCGAGAAGCTCCGCTATCACAAGATCATCCTGATGGCGGACGCCGACGTGGACGGCCAGCACATCAACACCCTGCTGCTGACCTTCCTCTTCCGCTTCATGCGGCCGCTGGTCGAGGCCGGGCACGTCTACCTGTCCCGCCCGCCGCTCTACAAGATCAAGTGGGGTCGCGACGACTTCGAGTACGCGTACTCGGACCGCGAGCGCGACGCCCTGGTCGAACTGGGCAAGCAGAACGGCAAGCGGATCAAGGAAGACTCGATCCAGCGCTTCAAGGGTCTGGGCGAGATGAACGCCGAGGAGCTGCGCGTCACCACCATGGACGTGGACCACCGCGTGCTCGGCCAGGTCACCCTGGACGACGCCGCGCAGGCCGACGACCTGTTCTCGGTGCTGATGGGTGAGGACGTCGAAGCCCGGCGCTCCTTCATCCAGCGCAACGCCAAGGACGTTCGCTTCCTCGACATCTGAGTCGGCTCAGCTGACCGCCTGAAAGGACTTCTGACCAGCAATGGCCGACGAAACCACCCCCACCGCGGAGAACCCCGCGGAGGAGCAGCCCGTCATGCGCATCGAGCCCGTCGGGCTCGAGACCGAGATGCAGCGCTCCTATCTCGACTACGCGATGTCCGTCATCGTCTCCCGCGCGCTGCCCGACGTACGGGACGGCCTCAAGCCGGTCCACCGTCGTGTGCTGTACGCGATGTACGACGGCGGCTACCGGCCCGAGAAGGGCTTCTACAAGTGCGCCCGCGTCGTCGGCGACGTGATGGGCACCTACCACCCGCACGGTGACAGCTCCATCTACGACGCGCTGGTCCGCCTGGCCCAGCCGTGGTCGATGCGCATGCCGCTGGTGGACTCCAACGGCAACTTCGGCTCCCCGGGCAACGACCCGGCGGCCGCGATGCGCTACACCGAGTGCAAGCTGATGCCGCTGGCCATGGAGATGCTCCGGGACATCGACGAGGAGACCGTCGACTTCACGGACAACTACGACGGCCGCAACCAGGAGCCCACCGTCCTGCCGGCGCGGTTCCCGAACCTGCTCATCAACGGCTCCGCCGGCATCGCCGTCGGCATGGCCACCAACATCCCGCCGCACAACCTCCGCGAGGTCGCGGCGGGCGCGCAGTGGGCGCTGGAGCACCCGGACGCCTCGCACGAGGAGCTGCTCGACGCGCTCCTGGAGCGCATCAAGGGCCCCGACTTCCCGACCGGTGCCCTGGTCGTGGGCCGCAAGGGCATCGAGGAGGCGTACCGGACCGGGCGCGGCTCCATCACGATGCGCGCGGTGGTGGAGGTCGAGGAGATCCAGAACCGCCAGTGCCTGGTGGTCACGGAGCTCCCGTACCAGACCAACCCGGACAACCTGGCCCAGAAGATCGCCGACCTGGTCAAGGACGGCAAGGTCGGCGGCATCGCCGACGTCCGCGACGAGACCTCGTCCCGGACGGGCCAGCGCCTGGTGATCGTGCTCAAGCGCGACGCCGTGGCCAAGGTCGTGCTGAACAACCTCTACAAGCACACCGACCTGCAGACGAACTTCGGTGCGAACATGCTGGCGCTGGTGGACGGGGTGCCGCGCACCCTGTCGATCGACGCGTTCATCCGTCACTGGGTGCAGCACCAGATCGAGGTCATCGTCCGGCGTACGCGCTTCCGCCTGCGCAAGGCGGAGGAGCGCGCCCACATCCTGCGCGGTCTGCTCAAGGCGCTGGACGCGATCGACGAGGTCATCGCACTCATCCGGCGCAGCAACACGGTCGAGATCGCGCGCGAGGGCCTGATGGGCCTCCTGGAGATCGACGAGATCCAGGCGAACGCGATCCTGGAGATGCAGCTGCGCCGCCTGGCGGCCCTGGAGCGGCAGAAGATCGTCGCCGAGCACGACGAACTCCAGGCGAAGATCAACGAGTACAACGCGATCCTGGCCTCGCCGGCGAAGCAGCGTTCGATCGTCAGCGAGGAACTGGCGGCGATCGTCGAGAAGTTCGGCGACGACCGGCGTTCCAAGCTGGTGCCCTTCGACGGCGACATGTCCATGGAGGACCTGATCGCCGAAGAGGACATCGTCGTCACCATCACGCACGGCGGCTACGTCAAGCGCACCAAGACCGAGGACTACCGCTCGCAGAAGCGCGGCGGCAAGGGCGTGCGCGGCACGAAGCTGAAGCAGGACGACCTGGTCGACCACTTCTTCGTCTCCACCACGCACCACTGGCTGCTGTTCTTCACCAACAAGGGCCGCGTCTACCGGTCCAAGGCGTACGAGCTGCCGGACGCCGGCCGCGACGCGCGCGGGCAGCACGTGGCGAACCTGCTGGCCTTCCAGCCGGACGAGAAGATCGCCCAGATCCTCGCGATCCGCGACTACGAGGCCGCGCCCTACCTGATCCTGGCCACCAAGGGCGGCCTGGTGAAGAAGACGGCGCTCAAGGACTACGACTCGCCCCGTTCGGGTGGCGTCATCGCCATCAACCTCCGGGAGACCGAGGACGGGGGCGACGACGAGCTGATCGGCGCCGAGCTGGTGTCCGCCGAGGACGACCTGCTGCTCATCAGCAAGAAGGCGCAGTCGATCCGCTTCACGGCGACCGACGACGCGCTGCGCCCGATGGGACGCGCCACGTCCGGCGTGAAGGGCATGAGTTTCCGCGAGGGCGACGAGCTGCTGTCGATGAGCGTCGTGCGGCCCGGTACCTTCGTCTTCACCGCGACCGACGGCGGCTATGCCAAGCGGACGGCCGTGGACGAGTACCGCGTCCAGGGCCGTGGTGGTCTGGGCATCAAGGCCGCCAAGATCGTGGAAGACCGCGGTTCGCTCGTGGGCGCGCTGGTGGTCGACGAAACGGACGAGATTCTCGCCATCACGCTCGGCGGTGGTGTGATCCGTACGCGCGTCAACGAAGTCAGGGAGACGGGCCGTGACACCATGGGCGTCCAGCTGATCAACCTGGGCAAGCGCGATGCCGTGGTCGGCATCGCTCGGAACGCCGAGGCCGGTCAGGAAGCTGACGAGGTCGACGAGATCGAGACAGAGATCGAGGCCGGGGCAGCCGACGGACAGGCCGCCGAGGCGGCCGGGGGCAGTGAGTCTCCGGCAGGGGAGCACGAGGAGTAAGCGTGAGTGGAGCCACGGGCGCCGGACCGGCCAAGACTGGAGCGAACGGTGCCCGTGGCCCCGCCGCGGACTCCCAGGGGGGACAGGGGGCAACGGTGACGGACACCCGAGGACCGGAGCCGGCCGCGCAGGCGCAGGCGCAGCCGCAGCCGCAGGCGAAGTCGAAGGCGAACGGCAAGCAGAAGGCCGGCGCGGGCCAGGAGCGGGGCGCGCAGCCGTACCAGCCCCCGCAGGCCTACGCGGCCCCCAAGGGCCCCGGCGCGCAGCGGGGCCCGAGTCCGGTCGCCCGTACGACGCCGAGGACGCGCAAGGCGCGGCTGCGGGTGGCCAAGGCCGACCCGTGGTCGGTGATGAAGGTCAGCTTCCTGCTGTCGATCGCGCTGGGCGTCTGCACCGTCGTCGCGGCGGCGGTGCTGTGGATGGTCATGGACGCCATGGGCATCTTCTCGACCGTCGGCGGCACGATCAGCGAGGCGACCGGTTCCAACGAGAGCAACGGGTTCGACCTCCAGTCGTTCCTGTCGCTGCCTCGCGTGCTGATCTTCACCTCGGTGATCGCGGTGATCGACGTGGTGCTGATGACGGCTCTGGCGACGCTGGGTTCGTTCATCTACAACCTGTCGGCGGGCTTCGTGGGCGGCGTGGAGCTCACGCTCGCCGAGGACGAATGACCTGCGCGGACGCCCCGTAGAGCGCGATTTTGGCTCGACCGCGTCTGTGCGCTAATCTTCAGGAGTCAGCGCGCAGCGCGGATGGGGCTATAGCTCAGTTGGTTAGAGCGCATCCCTGATAAGGATGAGGCCACAGGTTCAAATCCTGTTAGCCCCACAGTGTCGAAGACCCCCAGGCCCATGGCCTGGGGGTCTTCTTCGTTGGGCCATGTGAGGGGTTGCCAGGTAACCGATCGGTATCGGCCGGTGTGTATTGTTGGCCGCCAGAAGTCCCCTACGTCAACGAAAGACGAGGTCGCGCGGTGAAGAAGCTGCTCCTGGTCGCACTGGCCGCCATCGGCGGGCTCCTCGTGTACCGCCAGATCCAGGCGGACCGCGCCGAGCAGGACCTGTGGACGGAGGCAACTGACTCCGTGCCCTCTGGTTCCGGCGTGTGAGACCCGCTTGATTCCATGAAGCCCCGGCTGCCGCTGCTGCCGGGGCTTCGTGCTGTTCTGTGCCGGGAAGTTCCGGTCTGCAACGATTTCGCTTGCACGGGCAAAAATCGGGATGGCGTGGGGTGGACGTGAGCGTGCGGGTGCGGGTGTCCCGGGGACGCGGGGCGGGCGCGGTCGTGCGCCTCGGGCTGGCCGCGGCACTGGTGGCGTTATGGCTGCCGGGGGCCGCCCGCGCGGAGGCCGGGCCCTCCCCGGCCCCGGCCCCGCCGCCGCGCTACCGGGCGGCCGAGGGAGCCCGGCAGGTGGAGGGCAGGCCCTCCACGGCGGACGCCCCGCTGCTGGAGACCGGCGTGGTCTACGAGGACACCGTGGCCCCGGGCGAACGGGTGTACCGGCTCGGTCTCGACGGCGCCTCCACCGTGTACGTCTCCGCGGTGCTGCGCCCGCCCGCCGGGAGCAGGGTCGGGTACTCCGACGGGGTCGAGGTCGAGGTCATGACCAACGCCGGCCGCGCCTGCCCGTACAACCCGGGCCGCGCCTCCTTCGGCAACGACCCGGTCCCGCTCGCGGCGGCGGGCCAGCGGCGGCTGGAGGAGGACTCCGAGTGCCAGGCCCCGGGGACGTACTACGCGAAGGTCACCCGGTCTGCGGCGAAGGACTCCGACCAGGCGGCCTGGCCGGTGGAGCTCCTCGTCCTGCGCGAACCGGCCCCGGCCGCGGGCGGCGCCCCGGTCTCCCCGCCCCCGGTGCTGCCCTCCCCCTCCCCGGCCCTGCCGGGCACGGACCCGGTCCCGCGGACCGGAGGGACCGGCTTCAACGACGCGCGGGCCCTGGGCTCCGGGGTGTGGCGCGACGACCTGAGGCCCGGTCAGACGCGGTTCTACCGGGTCCCGCTGGACTGGGGGCAGCGGCTGGCGGTCGGAGCCGAGATCGCGAAGGCCCGGATGACCCGGCCGTACGGCTCCGCCTCCGACGGGCTCACCGTCTCGCTGTACGCGCCCTACCGGGGACCCGTGGACTCCGGGGACACCTCCTACGACGGGAAGCAGGCCGCCGTGACCCTGCCGGGGACGGTGCCGGTGGCGTACGCCAACCGCTTCTCCGACACGGCGGAGGTCCGGCCGCTGCGGGTGGCCGGCTGGTACTACGTCGCCGTCACCCTGGGCGGGAAGGTGGGGGAGTTCACCGAGGACGCCTCGCCCGTGCCGCTGACCCTACGGGTGGACGTGGGCGGCGTCCGGGCCGCGGAGCCCGCGTACCGGGAGGGACTGGCGGCGGCGGGCTTCGGGGTCGGCGCCGCCGAGCGGGCCGCCGCGAAGGAGGGGCTCACGGTCCCCGAGGCGGCCGCGCGGGAGGAGGACCGCTCCCTGATGCGGACCGTGGCGGGCGCCGGCTTCGGGACGGGGGCGCTGCTGCTGCTCGGGCTCGGCGGCTGGCTCCTGCTGGCCCGGCGCCATTTCGACGAGACGGCTTAGACGCGGGTGAGCGCCCAGGTGCCGACCGCGAAGCAGAGGAGGGCCGCCGAGAGGATCGCGGCGGTGGCCTTGGCGGGGGGCGGGGGGATCCGGCGGCGCGCGGGCGCCACGGGCGCCGGGGCCGGTGTCGGCCCCGCGGGCGCGGGCGCGGGGGAGGACGGGGACGACGGGGGCGCGAGGTGGAAGCCGTCCGTCTCCTCGGGGCCGTAGCCGGGCGGCGGCGGCGGCCCGAAGGCACCGGCGGAGGCACCGGCGGAGGCACCGGCGGCGGGTGGCCCGTGCGAGGTGCTCGGGGAGGGTGTGGGAGCGGGCGTGGGAGCGGGCTCCCGGGAGGGCGCGGGCGCCGCCGCGGAGCGGGGGGCCGAGGGGCCTTCGGGGCCGAAACCGGCGGGGAGCGGACCGAGTTGGTCGAACACCTCCACCGGATCCTCGTCCGGGTCGGGTGACGGTAGCAACCGGGCGGCCTCGGCAAGGGCCTTGCGTGCCCCTGTGGCGGTCCGGAACCGCTTACGAGGGTCCGGGTGCAGGAGGTTCGCGATCACGTCCCACAGGGGCGCCGGGACGCCCTCGGGAGGCCCGGGGATGCCCTGGGCCGGGAACTGCCCCGCCAGCGCGAGGGAATCGGGCTTGCGGCCCTGCACCAGGAACAGCGCGACGAGTCCCGCAGCGAAGAGGTCGACGGGGAAGTCGGGCTCGGCGCCGGTCAGTTGCTCGGGGGCGAAGTAACCCGGGGTGCCGACGACCAGATCGGTCCCGGTGAGCCGCGGCTCGCCCTTGCGCATCGAGATGCCGAAGTCGGACAGCCGCAGGTGCGGCCGCCCGGTTCCGGTGGCCTCCAGCAGGATGTTGGCCGGTTTGACGTCGCGGTGGACGACGCTCTCCGCGTGCACCGCCGCCAGCCCCGCCAGGAGCTGGTCGAGCAGCGCGCACACGAACCGGGGCGGCAGGGCCCCGTAGTCACCGATCAGGTGGGCGAGGGAGCCGCCGGCGACGAGGTCCATGGTGAACAGGACCTTGTCGTCGTCCGCCGCCCAGCTGGCCGGGGCCAGCACGTGCGGGTGGTCGATGCGCAGGGCCTGCTCGCGCACGAAGCGCAGCAGGGTGTGGGCGTCGCCGTGCAGGAGGACCTTGGCGGCCACGTACCGGCGGCGGCGGTGGTCCCAGGCCCGCCAGACGGCGCCCGCGCCGCCGCGCCCGATCGGGTCGGCCAGTTCGTACCGGCCGGCGAAGACCTCACCCATCGCTGCGCCCGTCCCCCGTCCCCCGTCACGCGTGCGCGTCAGTTCTGATGGGCCTCGTAGTGGGCCACCGCCTCCGCGGTGCGGCCCGCGCCGTAGACCCTGAGGAACTCTGCCAGTTCCGGATGGCTGGGTGCGAGGGAATCCGCCGCGTCGATGATGTCCCCGGCGGCGGAGACCGATCGCAGCAGCGACTGGATCTCCCGGACGACCCGCTTGACCGTGGGCGCGCCGGAACCCGTCGTCGTCTGGCCGCTGTTGCTGAGGACGGAGCCTCCCTGGGTGTTCTTGATCTCGTCCATCCGGTCGGTGGCCTCGGCCGCGCTGACGCTTCCGTCCGCAACCTGTCCGGCCAGGTCCTGGAGGGCCTGGACCCGCTGGACCACGGCCGGATTGCCGATCTTGGCGCGCTGCCCGCTCATCAGCTGGGACAGCATCGGCGCCGACAGCCCGAGGACGGCAGCGAGGCGGGCCTGGTTCAGACCGAGGTCATCTATGAGCCGTCGGAACAGCGCGCCGAGCGGCTCCCCGTACCAACTGCGCTGCAGCTCCCTGGCTCTGGCCGTGGCCTCTTGCTGTACTGCGTCCACTCTGACTACTCCCCTTCGCTGGTGCGAACCTCGCGAGCATCTTACGGAGCGTGGTCGCGGGGCGGGAGTCCCTATCATTTTGCGGGATGCGGGGGTACACCGGGTACTCTGTGCTGCGGAACGGCCGCTGCCTCACGGGGTACGGTCGCGTCCGGTTGCTCGGGGCCTTAGCTCAGTTGGTAGAGCGCTGCCTTTGCAAGGCAGATGTCAGGAGTTCGAATCTCCTAGGCTCCACATCCAAAGACCCCCTGACCAGCGGAAACGCCGGTCAGGGGGTCTTTTGCGTTACGGGCCTCAGGCGGTGCTGGGACGGCGCAGGAGGGTGGCCGTCACGGCGCCGGCGGTCAGCAGGAGGGTGGCGCCGAGGGCGAAGGCGAGGTGGTAGCCGCCCGTGAGGGATGCGGCCGGGGTGCGGCCGGCCGCGGTCAGGGACCCGGTGCGGGAGGCGGCCAGGGTGGAGAGGACGGCGACGCCGAGGGCCATGCCGATCTGCTGGGTGGTGTTGAAGAGGCCCGACGCCAGGCCGGCGTCCCGCTCGTCGGCGCCGGACATCCCCAGGGCGGTGAGCGCCGGCAGGGCCAGGCCGAAGCCGGACGCCAGCAGCATGACGGGCAGCAGGTCGGCGACGTAGTCCGCGTGCACCGGCAGCCGGGTCAGCAGGCCGAGGCCGGCGGTCAGCAGCCCGAGCCCCGCGAGGAGTACGGCGCGCTCGCCGAAGCGGGCGTTCATGCGGGCCGAGACGCCGAGCGAGACCGCGCCGATGGAGAGGGCGGCGGGCAGCATCGCGAGACCGGTCTCCGCCGCCCCGTAGCCCTGGACCCGCTGGAGGTAGAGGGCGAGCAGAATCTGGAAGGAGAACAGCGCGGCCACCATCAGCATCTGGACCAGGTTCGCGCCGACCACGGTGCGGGAGCGCAGGATCCGGAGCGGCATCAGGGGGACGCGGGCCGTGGCCTGGCGCACGGTGAAGGCGGTGAGCAGGGCCAGGGAGAGGCCGCCGAGGCCGAGGGTGTGCGCGGAGGTCCAGCCGTACGTCTCGACGGTGACGACGGCGTAGATGCCGGTCATCAGTCCGGCGGTGACCAGGACCGCGCCGAGGGCGTCGGCTCCGGCGCGCAGGCCGAGGCCGCGGTCGGAGGGCAGCGCGGGGAGGGCGGCGAGCAGGGCGGCGATGCCGATGGGCAGGTTGATGAAGAAGATCCAGTGCCAGTCCAGGGCGTCGGTGAGGACCCCGCCCAGCACCTGGCCCAGGGAGGCTCCGGCGGCTCCGGTGAAGGAGAAGACGGCGATCGCCCGGGTGCGGTCGCGGGTTCCGGTGAAGAGGGTGACCAGGATCCCGAGGCTGACGGAGGAGGCCATCGCGCTGCCCACGCCTTGGAGGAAGCGGGCGGCGATCAGCAGGGCGGGCGATCCGGCGAGGCCGGCGAGGAGCGAGGCGGCCGTGAAGACCGCGGTGCCCGCCAGGAACATCCGCTTGCGGCCGATCAGGTCGCCGAGGCGGCCGGCGAGGAGCAGCAGGCTGCCGAAGGCGATCAGGTAGGCGTTGACCACCCAGCTGAGGCCGACGGGGGTGAAGCCGAGGTCGTTCTGGATGGCCGGCATGGCCACGGTGACGATGCTGCCGTCCAGGACGGTCATGAGCATGCCGGTGGAGAGCACGGCGAGGGCGGTCCAGCGGGAGCGGAGCCGGGGTGCCCGGGGTGCGGGGGCGGGGGCGGGCGCGGTGGCCTGGAGCGTGGCGGGCATCGGTTTCTCCGGTCGCGGTGAGGCGGCAGGTCGTCGTATCCGGCGACTGGTGTGACCGTAGCAGATGGTTTTGTTGCAGACTATATTTCTCGGATCGAATTGTTAGGCTGAGGTCATGACCGCCATGGCGCCCAACGCGCGGACCGAGCCCGACCTGTCCTTCCTTCTGGACCACACCAGCCACGTCCTGCGCACCCGCATGGCCGCGGCCCTCGGGGAGATCGGGCTGACGGCCCGTATGCACTGCGTCCTCGTGCACGCCCTGGAGGAGGAACGCACGCAGATCCAGCTCGCCGAGATCGGTGACATGGACAAGACGACGATGGTGGTGACCGTCGACGCCCTGGAGAAGGCCGGCCTGGCCGAGCGGCGGCCCTCCGGCACCGACCGCAGGGCCCGGATCATCGCCGTGACCCCGAAGGGCGCCGAGGTCGCCGTCGAGAGCACCCGGATCGTCGACCGGGTGCACGCCGAGGCCCTCGCCCCGCTCCCCCCGGCCGAGCGCGAAGCCCTGCTGCGCACGCTGGGACTGCTCGCCGAGGACGCCCTCGCGATCCCCTCGGGGACCCCCCGCCCCGCTCGCCGCGCCCGCCAGTAGCCGCCCCGGGGCGGCCCGCGCGGACGGCCCGCGGACGGCCCCCGGCCGCCGCCGGAGGTCCCCCGGACGGCTCCGTCACTGGGCCGTTCGGCCCCGGGTGGCGGACAGTGGGGAGAGGCACCGAGCCCAGGGGGCAACACCACGGCGGAGGCGTACGCACATGGGACTCTTCGACTTCCTGAAGTCCGGCAAGAACAAGGAACACGAGGCCGCCGCGAAGGCGAAGGAGCAGGCGGAGCAGCGGGCCGCGGCGGGATCGGCGCCCGCGCCCGGTGGCATGGGCGGCAAGTACACCGACGCCGCGGCGGCCACGAAGGCGGCCGCCGAGCGGATGGCCGCGGCCGCGCCGCCCAAGCCCCCGGCGTCCGGTCCGGCCATGCCCAGCCCGACGTCGGCCGCGCACAAGGCGGTACCGGTGGCACCGAAGCCGCCCATGGCGGGCCCGCCCGGGCCGCCCGTGGCCGCCGCGCCCCGGACGCCCGCGGCGCCGCCGCCCCCGGCGTCCGGTCCGGCCATGCCCAGCCCCACGTCGGCCGCGCACAAGGCGGTGCCCGTCTCGCCCAAGCCGTCGCCGACCGCCAAGAAGCGCATGTACACGGTCAAGCCGGGCGACTCGCTCTCGGCGATCGCCCGCCGCGAGCTCGGCAACGAGGCCCGGTGGCGGGAGCTCTACGCCATGAACAGGACCGTCGTCGGCCCGAACCCCGACATGATCCTGCCGGGCATGGTGCTCACCCTCCCCCAGTAGCCGGACGGCCGTGGCGGCAGGACGCGGAMGGGGCCCGGATCCAGGTGGKGGATCCGGGCCCCTTCCGCGTGCCGGGCCGGGTGCCGTCAGTGCCGCTGGTCCCCGTCGGAGCCGTTCGAGCCGTTCGCGTCCGCCTGGCCCTCGCGCTGCTTCTCCGCCAGTTCGTCGTCGAAGCTGGCAGGTTCGGTGGGGCGGGAGAGCTCGGTGGCCGCGGGGGGCTCCACGAGCCAGTCCGGGTTCGACTGCCGGTCCCACCACTTCCACACCACGAAGGCGGCGCCCGCCACGAGGCCGACGAGCGCGACCCCACGCAGCGTCCGGTGGCAGCGTGCCCGGCGCTGGTGGCGCCGGACCAGCCGGTGCACCTCCTTGGCCGACACCTGGCCGCGCAGGGCGGCCAGCGCCGCCGTCGAGCGGGCCGCGGCCTCCTCGGCGACCGGCGTGGCCGCCGCCACGGCGCTCTCGATGCGGGGCTGCGTGTAGTCGGCGGCCTGCCGCGCCGCACGGCGCGTCTGCTCGATCGCCTGGACCGCCGCCCGGTCGACGGGGGGTGGTACGTGGGCGCGCGCCGCCACCATGCGGGGATGCAGATGGGTGTCGTAGGCCGTGCGCGCGTGGAGCGAGGCCTGGCCGGCCGCGTACGACACCTTCGGCGCCAGCCGCTCGTTCGCCTCGTTCGCGTAGTGCACGGCGGCGTCCCTCGCGGTCTCCGCGTACGGCGCCACCACTTCCGCTGCGTGCCTCATGGTGTCCTTGGCGCTCTCGGCGGCCAGGCGCACGCTGTCCTTGCGGGTCACGGGATCCTCCTCCTCGGTGGCGGACACGGTTCACCTTTCCACCCTTTGTCGGATCATGCCTGCCATAGCGCCGCCGGGCATGCGTGACAGGGCATACGGGTGGAGGATTTCTGCGCGCTGCCCTCCGTGGGAGGATCGGGACCGACAGTGATGACTATGGAAGGCAGACCCGTGGCCGAGAAGCTCTACGCCACCCTGAAGACCAACCACGGCGACATCGAGATCGAGCTGCTGGAGAACTTCGCGCCCAAGACCGTCCGCAACTTCGTGGAGCTGGCCACGGGCGCCCGTGAGTGGACCCGTCCCACCGACGGCCAGAAGACCACCGCTCCGCTCTACGACGGCACCGTCTTCCACCGCGTCATCAGCGGTTTCATGATCCAGGGCGGCGACCCGCTCGGCAACGGCACCGGCGGGCCGGGCTACCGGTTCGCCGACGAGTTCCACCCCGACCTGGCCTTCACCAAGCCCTACCTGCTCGCGATGGCCAACGCCGGCCCGGGCACCAACGGCTCGCAGTTCTTCATCACGGTCGCGCCCACCGCCTGGCTGACCCGCAAGCACACCATCTTCGGCGAGGTGACCGACCCCGCCAGCCAGAAGGTCGTGGACAAGATCGCGGCGGGCGCCACCAACCCGCGCACCGAGCGCCCCCTGGACGACGTGATCATCCAGTCGGTCTCCGTGGAGAAGCGCTGACGACGGGGAAGCGCTGACGACGGAGGAGCGCTGACGACGGAGGAGCGCTGACCGCGTCCCGTCGGCCGGCGCGCCGCCCGCGCGGCCCCGGGAACCTTTGCGCCCCGCCCGTCCGTCCTGGTTGTGTACCCGGACCGGCGGGGCACCTCCCGCGCCGGCCGCGCCGCCGATCGAGGGGACCGATGGACACCGACCGTCTGCCGGGCTGCTACCGCCACCCGGACCGCGACACGGGCATCACCTGCACCCGCTGCGACCGCCCGGTCTGCCCCGAGTGCAGGGTGAGCGCCGCGGTCGGCTTCCAGTGCGTGGAATGCGTCCGCGGGGGTTCCGGCACCGGGCACGCCCCCGCGGCGAATGCCCCGCGCACCCTCGCGGGCGGCCGGGTCGCGGCCGATCCCCAGCTCGTCACCAAGATCCTGATCGGGATCAACGTGGCCGTCCTCCTCGCCACGTACGCCGTACCGGGACTGGCCGTCCAGCTGGAGCTGCTCGGCCGCTACGTCGAGTACTACGGGGCCCCGCTGGAAGGGGTCTCCACCGGTCAGTACCACCGGCTGCTGACCTCGGTGTTCCTGCACGTCGAGTGGTGGCACATCTTCAGCAACATGCTGGCCCTGTGGGTGATCGGCGGCCCGCTGGAGGCCGCCCTGGGGCGGGCCCGCTACCTCGCCCTCTACCTGCTGTCGGGGCTGGGCGGCAGCGCCCTCGTCTACCTGCTGACCGCCCCGAACACGCCGACCCTCGGCGCCTCGGGCGCCATCTGCGGGCTCCTCGGCGCCACCGTGGTCCTCGCCCGCCGGCTGCGCTACGAGATGCGGCCGGTGCTGATCACGCTCGGGCTGATGCTGCTGATCACCTTCGTGCCGCTGGGCGGCAGCCTGTCGGTGTCCTGGCAGGCGCACATCGGGGGCCTGGTGACCGGCGCACTGGTGGCGCTCGCCATGCTGGCTCCCGCCACCGGCAGGAAGCGCATACTGGTACAGGCGGGTGCCTGCGCGGCCGTGTTCCTGGTGGCCGTAGTGCTGATCATGGTCCGGACGGCCGAACTCACCTGATCACACCGGCGTCAACTCTCCACAGAGTTATCCACAGATCTTCTGTCTTTTCCTCAGGTGTGGATGACGCTGTGGATAACTCCTGGGGAGAGCTTGCGCCGCGGCGCTATCCGCGCATTACTTCCACTGCGTGGAGACGCCGAATCCGGCAGCGATAAATCCGAAACCGACCACGATGTTCCAATTGCCCAGGGCCTCGACGGGCAGCTGGGTGTCGGTCACGTAGAAGACGACGATCCACGCGAGACCGATGAGGAAGAACGCCAGCATGACCGGGGCGACCCAGCTGCGGTTCGTCAGCCTGATCGTCTGCGCCTGCTTCGCCGGCGGCGGCGTGTAGTCGTCCTTCTTGCGGATACGTGACTTCGGCACGAGGGGCTCTCCTGTCGATGCGCTGGGGACCTGGCCTGCCCCGGGCGTCCGTTAGCGTAGTGGACCTGTGGCGTTGAAGGAGAAGGGTACGTTGAGCGAATCCGACGACTCCTCCGCGGGTCCCCGTCGCCGGACCTGGGTGGTCCGGCTGCTGACGGCCGCCGTCTTCGCCCTGGCAGGCCTGATCTTCGTCACCAGTTTCAACACGTCCAAGGGTACGAACATCCGGACGGACGCATCGCTCCTGAAGCTGTCCGACCTCATCCACGAGCGCAGCGCCAACAACGCCGAGCTGGAGAAGACCGCCGCGGTCGCGCGCGACCGGGTGGACGCCCTCGCCGAACGCGACGACGGCAGCACCAAGGCCGAGGACGCCAAGCTGGCCGCCCTGCGCACGGCCGCGGGCACCGAGGAGCTCTCCGGCAAGGGTCTGAGCGTCACCCTCAACGACGCGCCGCCGAACGCCACCGCGCGTGTCCCGGGCGTCCCCGAGCCCCAGCCCAACGACCTGGTCATCCACCAGCAGGACCTCCAGGCCGTGGTGAACGCCCTGTGGCAGGGCGGCGCCGAGGGCATCGAGGTCATGGGCCAGCGGCTGATCTCCACCAGCGCGGTGCGTTGCGTGGGCAACACCCTGATCCTCCAGGGCCGGGTCTACTCGCCCCCGTACAAGGTGTCGGCCGTCGGCGACCCGGGCGCGTTGCGCAAGGCCCTCGCGGCCTCCCCCGCCCTGCAGAACTACCAGCTGTACGTCAACGCGTACGGGCTCGGCTGGAAAGTGGACGAGGACAAGAGGCTGACACTGCCGGGGTACTCCGGCACAGTGGACCTCCACTATGCGAAGCCGCTGGAGTCCGCCGCGCCCTGACGTCGTACTGCGCCTGGTGGTACGGACGTTCAGCGAGGTGTGCCTGACGGCGGGGACGCTGATCGTGCTGTTCGTGGCCTACGTGCTGCTGTGGACCGGGGTCAAGGCCGACCGGGCCATGGAGGGCGAACGGGACCGGCTGCGCGAGCGCTGGGCGGCCGGGGCCCCCGCGGCCGCCCCGGCCCCGCGGCCCTCCGAGGCACCCCCGCAGCAGGCCGCGCAGCAGGCCGCGAAGCCGCAGCCCCGCACCGCCGGTGAGGCCTTCGCCGAGATGTACGTGCCCCGCTTCGGCCCGGACTGGAGCAAGCCGGTGCTGGAGGGCACGGACCCCGGCGTGCTGAAGAAGGGTCTCGGCCACTACCCGGGCACGGCCGGCCCCGGGGACGACGGCAACTTCGCCGTGGCCGGGCACCGGCGCACCTACGGAGACCCCTTCAAGGACGTCCCGGAGCTCCGCCCGGGGGACGAGGTGATCGTCCGCGACGCCACCCACCGGTACACGTACACCGTCCGCTCCGAACCGCTGCGCACCCTGCCCACCGAGGTCGCGGTCGTCGACCCGGTGCCCGCGCGGTCCCCCTTCACCGCCGCGGGCAAATACCTGACGCTGACCACCTGCGATCCCGAATGGGGCCACAGCCACCGGCTGGTCGTCTGGGCGGAACTCACCGGAACCGGGCCCGCCGCGCCCGGGGGAACGGAGGGATTGCCCAGGTGACCCCCAACGGCGGGGTCCTGGCCTTTAGGCTGTTGCGGTACCGCCCCCGCGGTGCGTGGAACGATCGTGGACGACGAAGGAAACAGACGGAATGTACGGCTGGATCTGGCGGCACCTGCCGGGCAACGCGTGGGTTCGCGCGCTGATCTCTCTCGTACTGATCCTGGCGGTGGTTTTCGTACTGTTCCAGTACGTATTCCCGTGGGCCGAGCCGCTGCTTCCGTTCAACGACGTGACGGTGGACGAGGGATCGGGAGCGACTCCGTGAGCGCGCGCATTCTGGTTGTCGACAATTACGACAGCTTTGTCTTCAATCTGGTCCAGTACCTCTATCAGCTCGGCGCCGAATGCGAGGTGCTGCGCAACGACGAGGTCGAGCTCGCACACGCGCAGGACGGCTTCGACGGCGTGCTGCTCTCGCCGGGGCCGGGCACGCCGGAGGAGGCGGGCGTCTGCGTCGACATGGTCCGGCACTGCGCGGACACGGGCGTCCCGGTCTTCGGCGTCTGCCTCGGCATGCAGTCCATGGCCGTCGCCTACGGCGGCGTGGTGGGCCGGGCCCCCGAGCTGCTGCACGGCAAGACCTCGCCGGTGGTCCACGAGGGCCTCGGCGTCTTCGCCGGACTGCCCTCGCCCTTCACCGCCACCCGTTACCACTCGCTGGCCGCCGAACCGCTGACCCTGCCGGACGCGCTGGAGGTCACCGCGCGGACCGAGGACGGGATCATCATGGGCCTGCGGCACCGGGAGCACGACGTCGAGGGCGTGCAGTTCCACCCCGAGTCGGTACTGACCGAGTGGGGGCACCGGATGCTCGCGAACTGGCTCGTACGCTGCGGAGACGCCGGAGCGGTCGAGCGGTCGGTGGGACTGGCCCCGGTGGTGGGCAAGGCCGTCGCGTGACGACGGTCGCGCCGTCCGCGCCCACCGAGGGCCGGGCCGCGCGGCGCAAGGCGGACCGGGAGGCCGCGAAGCGCTCGCACGCGCGGGCACGCAAACGGGGAGGGCGGGGACGGCGGCGCGCCCGCCCCCGCTCCGGCGGCCCGGTGGTGGTGCTGAGCCGGGCGGCCGGCGAGCTGTTCATCACGGTGGGCCTGGTGATGCTGTTGTTCGTGACCTACCAGCTCTGGTACACCAACCTGCTCGCCGAACGCACGGCCAACGGGGCCGCCGGCTCGCTGCGGCAGACCTGGGAGCAGGCGCCCGGAGCGGGGACCCCCTCGGCGCCGCCGGCGGCCGCCTTCGAGCCGGGACAGGGCTTCGCGATCCTCCACATCCCCAAGCTGGACCTCAAGGTCCCGGTGGCGGAGGGGATCAGCAAGGCGAAGGTGCTGGACCGGGGCATGGTCGGCCACTACGGCGAGGGCGTGCTCAAGACCGCCATGCCGGCCGACAAGCAGGGCAACTTCGCCGTCGCCGGCCACCGCAACACCCACGGCGAACCGTTCCGCTACATCAACAAGCTCGTGCCGGGCGACCCGATCGTGGTGGAGACGAGGGACGCGTACTACACGTACGAGATGACCTCGGTGCTCCCGCAGACCTCCCCGGCGAACGTCTCGGTGATCAAGCCGGTTCCGGAGGGATCCGGATTCACCGCACCGGGCCGGTACATCACGCTGACGACCTGCACCCCCGAGTTCACGAGCACCTACCGGATGATCGTATGGGGCAGGATGATCGACGAACGCCCGCGCAGCCAGGGCGTTCCGCCCGCGCTGACCAGCCCGTAAGGACGAACCCGCAGTGTCTCGTGCCCGCCGCCGCTCCGCACAGCCGCCTGCCGACCGCAGTGTGATCGCAGGGTTCCTGAGCCTGCTGGGAGAGCTCCTGATCACGGTGGGCCTGGTCCTGGGCCTGTTCGTGGCCTACTCGCTGTGGTGGACCAACGTCCTCGCGGACCGGCAGGCCTCGGCCCGGGGCGACCAGGTCCGCCGGCAGTGGCAGTCGGTCCCCGCGCAGGCCCCGAACGCCCCCGCCCAGCCGGGCGCCCTCGACACCGGGGACGGCATCGGCTTCCTGCACGTGCCGTCGATGAACAACGGCGAGGTGCTGGTCAAGCCGGGCACCGCCCCCGACGTGCTCAACGACGGCGTCGCCGGCTACTACACGGATCCGGTGAAGTCGGCCCTGCCCTGGGACGCCAAGGGCAACTTCGCGCTCGCCGCGCACCGTGACGGGCACGGGGCGAAGTTCCACAACATCGACAAGGTGAAGGACGGCGACGCGGTCGTCTTCGAGACCCGGGACACCTGGTACGTCTACAAGGTCTTCGCCGAGCTGCGCCAGACCTCGAAGTACAACGTGGACGTGATCAACCCGGTCCCGAAGGAATCGGGGAAGACGGCTCCGGGCCGGTACATCACGCTGACGACCTGCACCCCGGTCTACACCTCGAAGTACCGCTACATCGTCTGGGGCGAGCTGGTGCGCACGGAGAAGGTGGACGAGAAGCGCACGCCGCCGGCGGAGCTGCGCTGACCCCGGGGATCCGCGTCCCCGCCGCGAAACGGGAACAGGCCCGGCCCCCCTCGGGGGCCGGGCCCGTTCGCATTCGCTCCGCTAGCGGCGGCCGCCGGTGAGGCCGCCGAAGAAGCCTCCGCCGTCGTTGGTGCCGTCCTGGGGCTTCGGGGCGGTACGGACGTTGATCACGGTGCCGCCCGGCACCTGGGTGCCGACGGGCGGGTTGGAGTCGATGATCACCGCGTTGTCGTCGGTCGCGCCCGCCAGCACCGCGCCGAAGACCAGGTTGCTCGCCTGGAGCGTCAGCTTGGCCTGGGCCACCGTCTGACCCGCCAGCGCGGGCACCACCGTCGGCGTCGCGGAGGCGGCCTTGGAGATGCTGACGTTGACCGGGGTGTCCTTCGCCAGCTCCGTGCCCGGCGCGTACTGCTGCTGGACGACCGTCTTCGGCGGGGCTCCCGGGGAGTCGACCTCCGTGGTGCTGCCCAGCTTGAGCTTCACGGCCTGGAGGGCCTTGGCGGCCTCCTCCTTCGTCTTGCCGGAGAGGTCGGGCACGAGGCCCTTCGCGACCTCCTTGGCGACGGTGAGGGTGATCACCGAGCCCTGCTCGGCCTGGCTGCCGCTCTTCGGGTTCTGGTCCGTCACGGTGCCGGGGGTGGCGGCGTCGGACTCGACGAGCTTCTTCTCGACCTGGAACTTCTTGCCCTTGAGGGCCGAATCGGCGTCCTCGAACTTCAGTCGCAGGACATCGGGGACCGCCACCTTGGGCGCGCCCGAGGAGACCTTGACCTTGACCGCGGAGCCCTTCTCGACCTTGGTGTCGGCGGCCGGGCTCTGCGAGCAGACGGTGCCCTTGGGCTGGTCCTCGCAGGGTTCCTCGGCCTCCTTCTCCACCGTGAGGCCCATGTTCTTGCCGCTCTGCTGCGCCGCTTCGAAGGTCTGGCCGACGAGCTTGGGCACGGCGGGGCGGTTGTCCGCGCTGGTGTCGAAGAGGGTCCGGCCGATCAGGATCGCGCCGACCAGCACGAGGACGCCGGCGAGGACCAGCAGGATCGTCGAGGCCCGGCTCTTCTTCTGCTGGCGCCGGCCGTGCCCCTGGTCGTAGCCGCCGTGGCCCTGGTCCCCGTACGCGTAGCCGCCGTCGCCCCCGGGGGGCATCGGCGGGAGCATCGAGGTCTGGCCCGCGTCGGGGGAGCGCAGCGCAGTGGTGGCCTGGTCCTGGCCCTGGTGTCCGTAGCCGCCCTGGTCGGGGTAGCCGTAGCCGGCCGCTCCCATGGAGGCGGTGGCGGCCACGGGCTGGCCTTCGAGGCAGGCCTCGATGTCGGCCCGCATCTCGTCGGCGGACTGGTAGCGGTAGTCGGGGTCCTTGACCAGGGCCTTGAGGACGATGGCGTCCATCACGGGCGTGATCTCGGGGTCGAAGTTCGACGGCGGCTGGGGCTCTTCGCGCACGTGCTGGTACGCGACGGCCACCGGCGAGTCGCCGACGAACGGCGGTCGGACGCAGAGCAGCTCGTAGAGCAGGCAGCCGGCGGAGTACAGGTCGGACCGCGCGTCGACCTGCTCGCCCTTGGCCTGCTCCGGGGAGAGGTACTGGGCGGTGCCGATCACGGCGGCCGTCTGCGTCATCGTCATGCCGGAGTCGCCCATGGCGCGGGCGATGCCGAAGTCCATGACCTTGACCTGGCCGGTGCGGGTCAGCATCACGTTGGCGGGCTTGATGTCCCGGTGGACGATGCCGGCGCGGTGCGAGTACTCCAGCGCCTGCAGGATGCCGATGCACATTTCGAGGGTGCGCTCGGGCAGCAGCTTGCGGCCCGAGTGCAGCAGCTCGCGCAGGGTCGAGCCGTCGACGTACTCCATCACGATGTACGGGATGGAGATGTTGTCGACGTAGTCCTCGCCGGTGTCGTACACGGCGACGATCGCCGGGTGGTTCAGCGACGCCGCCGACTGGGCCTCGCGGCGGAACCGGGCCTGGAAGGACGGGTCGCGGGCGAGGTCGGCGCGCAGGGTCTTGACGGCGACGGTACGGCCGAGCCGGGTGTCGTGACCGAGGTAGACCTCGGCCATGCCACCACGGCCGAGCACGTGGCTCAGCTCGTACCGGCCGCCGAGGCGACGCGGCTCTTCCATAACGTTTGCAGCCCTCTCCGTCAGTCCCGACCGCACCCGTGTGTGGTCCGGCGGTGTGCTGTTCGCGGCAAGGCTACCGGCCGATCGTCGGTGATCGGTTCGTGACCACAGGCTGATATCGGACCGGTACCGAGCGCTCGGATCCTGTCTCCGCTTCTCATCCCTTGTTCTTCAGCACGGCTTCCATGACCGCCTTGGCGACCGGGGCGGCCAGGCCGCCACCGGTGATGTCCTCGCGGTCGGCGGCGCTGTCCTCGATGACGACGGCCACGGCGACCGGGGAGGTTCCGTCGGGGTTCTCGGCGTAGGAGATGAACCAGGCGTAGGGGCGCTTGGCGTTCTTCTCGCCGTGCTGGGCGGTGCCGGTCTTGCCGCCGACGGTGACGCCCTTGATCTTGGCGGTGGTGCCGGTGCCGTTCTCGACGACGTTGACCATCATCTGCTGGATCTTCTGCGCGTTCGCGGGGGAGACCGGGCGGCTCATCTCCTGCGGCTCGTGCTTCTCGATCGTGTCGAGGTTCGGCGCGGTCAGCTGCTCGACCATGTACGGCTTCATCAGCTTGCCGTCGTTGGCGATGGCCGCGGTGACCATGGCCATCTGGAGCGGGGTGGCGGCGGTGTTGAACTGGCCGATGGAGCTCTGGGCGTTGCCGTCCTTGCCCATGGTCTTGTCGTAGACGCTCGCGAAGGCGCGGACCGGGATGTCGATCTTGTCGTTGTTGAAGCCGAACTTCTGGGCGGTCTCGACCATCTTGTCGCGGCCGACCTTGTCGCCCATGTTCGCGAAGACGGAGTTGCAGGAGACCTGGAGCGCGAAGTTCAGCGTCGCCTTCTCGCAGCCGCTCGCGTGGTTGACCATCGGGGTCTTCGTGCCCGGCAGGATGTACGGCTCGGGGGTGTCCGTGGGGGCGTTGATGTCGCTCACCACGCCGTTCTCCAGCGCGGCCGCGGCCGTGACCACCTTGAAGGTGGAGCCCGGCGGGTAGGTCTCGCGCAGGGCGCGGTTGACGAGGTTCTTGTCCTCGCTGTCCTTCAGCGCGACCCAGGCCTTCTCGTCGGTCTTGGAGTTGCCGGCGAAGGTGGACGGGTCGTACGAGGGGGTGCTGACCAGGGCCAGGATGGCGCCGGTGCGCGGGTCGATCGCGGCGACGGCGCCCTTCTTGGTGCCCAGCTTCTCGTAGGCGGCCTTCTGGGCGGCGGCGTTCAGGGTGGTGACGACGTTGCCGCCCTGCTTCTTCTCGCCGGTGAACATGCCGATGGTGCGGTCGAAGAAGAGCCGGTCGTCGTTGCCGGTGAGGATGCCGTCGTCGAGGGACTCCAGCTGCGTGGAGCCGAAGGCCTGCGAGGCGTAGCCGGTGACGGGCGCCCACAGGGGTCCGTCGAGGTACGTCCGCTTGAACTTGTAGTCGCTGCCGTCGGTGACGGCGGAGCCGGTGATGGGCTGGCCCTGGACGATGATGTTGCCGCGCTCGGTGGCGTACTGGGCGATCTGGACCCGGCGGTTCTCCTTGCGGGTGCTGAGGTCCTCGGCCTGGACGTACTGCAGCCAGTTGGTCCGGATCAGCAGGGCGAGGACGAGCAGCCCGCAGAACAGCGAGATGCGGCGCAGGGGCTTGTTCATGACGGGCGGACCACCTGGGTCATCTCGGAGTCGGGGGACGGGGCGGGGGCCGGGGCAGGTCGGCGTGCGGTGTCGCTGATCCGGATGAGGATGGCGATGAGTACCCAGTTCGCGAGGACGGAGGAACCGCCGGAGGCGAGGAAGGGCATGGTCATGCCGGTGAGGGGGATGAGGCCCATGACTCCGCCGGCGACGACGAAGATCTGCAGGGCGAAGGCGCCGGAGAGCCCGACGGCGAAGAGCTTGCCGAAGGGGTCGCGGGCGGCGAGGGCGGTGCGGACGCCCCGCTCGATGATCAGCCCGTAGAGCAGGAGGAACGCCATGACGCCGGTGAGGCCGAGTTCCTCGCCGACGGTGGAGAAGATGAAGTCGGAGTTGGCGGCGAACCCGATGAGGTCGGAGTTGCCCTGTCCCCAGCCGGTGCCGAGGACCCCGCCGGAACCGAAGCTCATGATCGACTGGCCGACCTGCTCGCAGGCACCRGAGGTGCTGTAGCAGGCGAAGGGGTCCAGCCAGGCGGTGACGCGGACCTTGACGTGGCTGGCGAAGGTGCCGACGACCACGGCGCCGCCGACCGACATCAGCAGGCCGATGACGATCCAGCTGGTCCGCTCGGTGGCCACGTACAGCATGATCACGAACATGCCGAAGAAGAGCAGCGAGGTGCCGAGGTCGTTCTCGAAGACGAGGACGAGCAGGCTCACCGCCCAGATCATCAGGATCGGGCCGAGGTCACGGCCGCGCGGCAGGTAGAGGCCCATGAAGCGGCGGCTGGCCAGGGCCAGGGCGTCGCGCTTCACCATCAGGTAGCCGGCGAAGAAGATGGCGATGACGATCTTCGCGAACTCACCGGGCTGGATCGAGAAGCCACCGACGCTGATCCAGATCTTGGCGCCGAAGACGTCCGCTCCCAGACCCGGGACGACGGGCAGGATCAGCAGGATCAGCGCGCCCGCCATGGAGATGTACGTGAACCGCTGGAGCACGCGGTGGTCCTTGAGGACCAGCAGCACCACCGCGAACAGGGCGAGGGCCAGCCCCGTGTACATCATCTGCCGCGGCGCCGACTCCGAGAAGGTGCCGAAGCTGCGCTTGGCGAGGGTCCGCAGGCGCTCGGACTGGTCGAGCCGCCAGATCAGGACGACGCCCAGGCCGTTGAGCAGGGTGGCGATCGGCAGCAGCAGCGGGTCGGCGTACTTGGCGTAGCGCCGTACGACGAGGTGGCCGATGCCGGCGAGGACGGCGAAGCCGAGCCCGTAGAGGAACATGCCCGGGGGCAGCTCGCCGTGGATCGCCAGGCCCACGTTGGCGTAGGCGAAGATCGGGATGACCACGGCGAAGGCGAGCAGCAGGAGCTCGGTGTTCCGCCGGCTCGGCGCCTCGATGGCGCCGATGGTGGTCGTGTTGGTGACAACGCTCATGGTGTGGCAGGCCCCCTGTGCCCGCGTATGTCTACTGCTTTTCGCACTGGCCGACGAGAGCTTGCTCCGCGGGAGTCAGGCTGGGGCCGGGCGTCTGGTTGTTCTGCGCTTCCGCGGCGCGGCGGGCTTCGTCCTTCTTGCAGGCGGACACCTGGGTGCCGAGATCGTCGATCTTCTTGCGGGCCCCGTCGATGCTGCCTTCGCTGATGGTGGCCTCGACCTGCTTGCGCTTGAAGGACGGCAGGTACTTCAGTTCGATCTCGGGGTGATCCGTCTCCACCTGAGAGAGGTGGATCCAGGCCAGGTTCTGGCTGATGCCACGGTAGAGCGCGACGTGGTCACCCTTGACGCCGACGTAGTACTGGGTCTGCGTCCAGCGGTGCGCGGCGTAGAGGCCGCCGCCCACGACACCGGCCACCAGCAGCAGGATCAGCGTGCGTGTGGTCCACTTGCGCCCTTTGCTGCGCCGCCTGCGGGGGTGGTCGTACGTGTCCTCGTACGGGGCCTCGGCGTCGTAGCCCTCGGGTTCGCCGAAGCTGCCGTATCCGCCGCCGCCCTGGCCCTGGCCCTGGTCGGGGTAGCCGTAGCCGGGGGCCTCGCCGCTGCCGGGCGGGCCGAAGGAGCCCGCCTGCGGCGGGGCCTGGCGGCCGAGGCCCGAGGCCCGGCCGGCCGGGGTCTGCATGGCGTTGCCGTCGAAGAGCTGGTGCTGGTTCTCGGCGACCGCGCCGATGACGACAGGGGTGTCGCTCAGCTGGGCGGCGAGGGTGTCGCCGCTGTCGGTGTCGAGGACGTCCGCGACGATGCAGGTGATGTTGTCCGGGCCACCGCCGCGCAGGGCGAGCTGGATCAGCGTCTGCACGGTCTCGTGCGGGCCGTGGTAGTCGGCGAGGGTCTCTTCCAGGGTCTGGTGGGAGACCACGCCGGAGAGGCCGTCGGAGCAGATCAGGTAGCGGTCGCCGGCCCGGACCTCGCGGATGGAGAGGTCGGGTTCCACGACGTCACCGCTGCCGAGCGCCCGCATCAGCAGGGAGCGCTGCGGGTGCGTGGTGGCTTCCTCTTCGGTGATCCGGCCCTCGTCGACGAGGCGCTGTACCCAGGTGTGGTCCTGCGTGATCTGGGTGAGGACGCCGTCGCGCAGGAGGTAGGCGCGGGAGTCACCGACGTGGACGAGGCCGAGCCGGCGGCCCGTCCACAGGAGGGCGGTGAGCGTGGTGCCCATGCCTTCGAGCTGGGGGTCCTCCTCGACCATGACGCGCAGCTGGTCGTTGGCCCGCTGCACGGCGCTGCCGAGGGCGGTGAGGATGTCGGAGCCCGGGACGTCGTCGTCGAGCTGCACGAGGGAGGAGATGACCTCGGAGCTGGCGACCTCGCCGGCTGCCTGGCCGCCCATGCCGTCGGCGACGGCGAGGAGCCGGGGGCCGGCGTAGCCGGAGTCCTCGTTGCCCTCGCGGATCATCCCCTTGTGCGATCCGGCGGCGAACCGCAGGGACAGACTCATGCGCACCTGCCCTGTCGACGATGCCTCGGGGTACAACCGGTCTCGACGAGCCACACTGCCCACCCTCCGGTCGGGAGCGCGCGCGGGTCCGGGTCCCCGGTGGGACGGACCGCCGCGGCTCGCTCGCTCCGCTCGCTCATTCTCGTACTACTTCCGCAGCTCGATGACGGTCTTGCCGATGCGGATCGGGGCGCCCGGCGGAATGGGCGTCGGGGTGGTCAGCCTGGTCCGGTCGAGATAGGTGCCGTTCGTGGACCCGAGGTCCTCGACGATCCACTGGCCGTCACGGTCCGGGTAGATCCTGGCATGCCGGCTGGAGGCGTAGTCGTCGTCCAGCACGATCGTCGAGTCGTGGGCGCGGCCCAGCGTGATCGTCTGGCCGGCGAGCGCCACCGTGGTTCCCGTGAGGGTGCCCTCGGAGACGACCAGCTTGGTCGGCGCACCGCGGCGCTGGCGCTGCTGCGGTGGCGCGGACTGCCGCCCCGGCTGCGGCGGAGCGGCGCTCGCGCCGCTGCGGCGGGAGCCGCGTTGCGTGACTCTCGTACCGAAGAGATCACTGCGGATGACCTGAACGGCCACGATGACGAACAGCCACAGAACGGCCAGGAAACCCAACCGCATGACCGTCAGGGTCAGCTCTGACATTGCCCCCGCTTCACCCTTCGGCTTGCCGGTAAATGATGGTGGTGCTGCCCACGACGATCCGCGAGCCGTCGCGGAGCGTAGCGCGGGTGGTGTGCTGCCCGTCCACCACGATGCCGTTGGTGGACCCGAGATCCTGGATCGTCGGGGGTGTTCCGGTCCGGATCTCACAGTGCCGGCGCGAGACGCCGGGGTCGTCGATCCGCACATCGGCCTCGGTGCTGCGGCCGAGTACGAGCGTGGGGCGCGAGATCTGGTGGCGGGTGCCGTTGATCTCGATCCAACGCCGGGTGGTGCCCGGTGCGCCGGAGGGTACGGGACCCCCGCCGGCACGAGCGCCCGGTCCGCCCGGAGGCGGTCCGGACGGCATGGGCGGGGCGGCGACCGGCGGGTAGCCGTAACCGCCCTGCTGCTGGCCCTGGGGGGCCTGCGGCGCGTCCTGGGAGGTGCTGGAGGCGAGGGTGCGACTGCGGACACGGTACAGACCGGTGTCGAGGTCGTCCGCCTTCTCCAGGTGGACCTTGATGGGGCCCATGAAGCTGTACCGCTGCTGCTTGGCGTAGTCGCGGACGAGGCCCGCGAGCTCGTCGCCGAGCTGGCCGGAGTACGGGCTCAGGCGCTCGTAGTCGCCCGTGCTGAGCTCCACGATGAAGTCGTTGGGCACGACGGTCCGCTCGCGGTTCCAGATGGTGGCGTTGTTGTCGCACTCCCGCTGGAGGGCTCCGGCGATCTCCACCGGCTGGACCTCGGACTTGAACACCTTGGCGAAGGTGCCGTTCACCAGACCTTCGAGTCGCTGCTCGAACCGCTTCAGAACTCCCATGGGGCACCTCCTCCGTCGCTGTCGCCCTGTACTGCTTACTGATCGTATCCACGCGTGGCGGATTCGGCTGGTTCCCCTCCGGTCCCGTGTACAGGAGTGTTGGTACTCACAAGGGATCGTAGGGGCGCTCCAGGGACAGTGTCCCGCACCCGGAGGGGACTCCGGGAGGGGCCGGGCCCGGAGGGTGCGACGGGGGTCCGGGAAAGGGATGTGAATCCACCCCGGATGACGTGCTAATCTTTCGTTCGTCGCCAGGGGAACGGCCCGAAAGGGAAGTCCACTGGGGAGCTGCTCGGGCGAGTGGCGGAACGGCAGACGCGCTGGCTTCAGGTGCCAGTGTCCTTCGGGACGTGGGGGTTCAAATCCCCCCTCGCCCACATCGGGAGAACCCCCGCTTCGGAGAAATCCGGAGCGGGGGTTCTTCGTTGTGCCCGCGGCCGGTGCCGTCGGCACCCGAGGACGTGACGGGCATCGCCGCGCACCGCGGCGGCCGACTTTCGTCGGGAGCGGGGCGACGAAAGTGGACGGACGGGTGCGCGGATCGGTGTCTAGGGTCGGTCGGGTGGATGCCAAGGCGGGAGTGCGGGCGGGACGGGACTGGCTGAAGGGGGCCGAGCCCTGGTCGGGTCGCGCCTTCGCGGGGGACCTGACGATCGCCGCCGTACTGTCCCTGCTCGGTCTGGGCGTCGACGAACTCAGCAACAGCTCCGGTCCGAAGATGGTCCTCGGCGTGCTGGCCGTCGTGGCGCTGGTGCTGCTGCGGCGCAGGCTGCCGGCGGCCACCCTGGTGCTGGGGGCGGCGGCGAGCGCCTTCCTGCCCGGTGTGTTCCTCGTGACGATCGTGCTGGGCTGGTCGGCGGGCCGGCGGATCGTCGGCGTGGGGCGGGCCCTGACGGCCTTCGTGCTGGCCTTCCTCGCCGAGGTCGGCCTCGGCCTGTACGACCAGTGGTCCCAGACGCGGCCGCTGCTGATCGTCGTCTTCTCCACCCTGCTGTTCCTGGCGGCGACCGTCATGCCCGGTCTGGCCAGCCGGTACTGGTACCAGCGCCGGACGCTGCTCAGCGCGCTCCAGGAACGCAACGACCAACTGCTGCGCGAGCGGACGATGGTGGCCGGGCAGGCCCGGCTGCGGGAGCGCCAGCGGATCGCCCAGGACATGCACGACAGCCTGGGCCACCAGCTGGCGCTGATCTCGGTGCACACCGGGGCGCTGGAGGTGGACCCCGCGCTGACCGACCGCCAGCGCGAGGCCGTCGGGGTGCTGCGGCAGGCCTCCGTCGCGGCGATGCACGAGCTGCGCGAGGTCGTCGGGATCCTGCGGGACGGGGTGGAAGCGCCGCCCGTGGTGGAGGAGGCCCAGCCGGCGGCGCGGGGGGTGGCCGGGATCGCGGGCATCGTGGAGGCGGCGCGGGCCGCGGGAACCGACGTACGGCTCGCCACCGCGGGCCGGCCCCGGCCGCTGGTCGCGGCCTGCGACCACGCGGCCTACCGGATCGTGCAGGAGGCGCTGACCAACGCCTACAAGCACGCGCCCGGGTCGGTGATCACCGTGGAGCTGCGCTACGAGGACGACTCGCTGGTCGTGGAGATCGCCAACGGTCCGGCGGCCGCCCCGGGACCCGGCGAGGTGGTTTCCGGCGGGCAGGGGCTGACGGGGCTGCGGGAACGGGCCAGGCTGGTCGGCGGCATGGTGCACGCGGGCGCGACCGAGGGCGGTGGCTTCCGGGTGGCCGGTGTGCTGCCGTACGGGACGGAGCCGGCCGGGGCGGCCGAGGAGGACGTGGCCGACGACTTCGGGCAGCGCTCCCAGGCACGGGCCTCGGTACGGCGCACCGCGCCGCCGATGGACTGGGCGGCGGTGGACCGCGAACTGGCCGTGCCGGTGCGCAGCCGGACCGGGGGCGTCGCGATGGGCTGTGGGATAGCCGTCGCGGCGGTGGTGCTGCTGATCATCGTGCTGGGGGCCGGGATGACCCTGCTGCTGGGCACCGTGAACAAGGCGATGATCAGCAGGGAGGAGTACGACTCCGTCAGTGTGGGCGACTCGGAGAAGGCCGTCCGCGACCGGCTGCCGGACGGGGACAGCGTGCTGACCTCGGGCCTGGACCGCAAGGGGCCGCCCCCGCCGCAGGGCACGGTCTGTCTGGCCCTGCTGTCGACGGAGGACTCGTCGGAGTTCACCAACGACTCCGTTTTCCGGTTCTGCTTCCGGGACGGCAAGCTCGTGGAGAAGCAGGCGTACGAGGTCAAGTAGGGGAGCGCGGGGTGACAGCCAAGGTGATCCGAGTGGTGATCGCTGACGACGAGCCGCTGATCCGGGCCGGGATCAGGATGATCCTGACCTCGGCGCCGGACATCGAGGTCGTCGCGGAGGGGGCCAACGGCCGGGAGGCGGTGGAGCTGGCCCGCTCGCACGCCCCGGACGTGATGCTCCTGGACATCCAGATGCCCGTGATGGACGGACTGACCGCGCTGGGCGAACTGGGGCGGGCGGCTCCGGGCGTGCGGGCGCTGATCCTGACCACCTTCGGGGAGAAGGAGAACGTGCTGCGGGCCCTCGGCGAGGGCGGTGCGGGCTTCCTGCTGAAGGACTCGGCGCCGGGCGAGCTGATCGGAGCGGTCCGGGCGGCCGCGGCCGGGGACGCCTACCTCTCCCCCGGCGCGACCCGGCACGTCGTGGACCAGCTGGCGACCGGGCGGCCCGCCGGGCGCGGCGAGGCGGCCCGGCGGCGGCTGGCCGGGCTGAGCGAGCGCGAGCGCGGTGTGCTGGCGCTGCTGGGCGAGGGGCTGTCCAACGCGGACGCGGGCCGCCGGCTGCACATGAGCGAGGCGACGGTGAAGACGTACGTGAGCCGGATCCTGGCCAAGCTGGAGTGCGAGAACCGGGTTCAGGCGGCCCTGCTGGCCAGGGACGCCGGGCTCTAGGTACCGTTCGGGCCGACTTGATCGGCGACCGAGGCCGACGGGCGCGAACAGTGCGGGGGCAGCGCGGATGGTGACGGTACCGAAGCAGCAGACGGCGGACGTGGCGAACGCGGCGTACGCGGATGGTGCGGCCGCACCGGCCGGAGCGGCCGGTGCGGCGGCGGGGCGGGGTGGCGGGCGGATCCCCAGGGTCGAGGGCTTCGCGTCGAGGGCCCTGCCCGGCTCGCAGAAGGAGGCCGGGAAGGCGCTGCGGGCGCGGGTGCCGCGTGCGGCCCACGCGCACTTCGAGGCTCCCGCCGGGCGCCCCGACGCCGTGCGCGCGGTGGAGGAGTCCAACGTCGGCCGCGTCGCCGAGCTGACCCCGATACGCGTGGGCCGGATGGCCGCCAACCCCTTCGCGTTCCTGCGCGGAGCGGCCGGCCTGATGGCCCACGACCTGTCCGGCGGGCCGGTCACCGGGGTGGGCGCGCAGCTCTGCGGCGACGCGCACGCGGCCAACTTCGGTCTCTACGGGGACGCGCGCGGGCGCCTCGTCATGGACCTCAACGACTTCGACGAGACGGTGTTCGGCCCCTGGGAGTGGGACGTCAAGCGGCTGGCGGCCTCCCTGGTGCTCGCCGGGCGCGTGGCCGGAGCGGACGAGGACACCTGCCGGGCGGCCGCCCGGGACGCGGTGGGCGCCTACCGGCGGACCATGCGGCTGCTGGCCAAGCTGCCGGCCCTGGACGCCTGGAACGCCATCGCCGACGAGGAACTCGTCTCGCACACCGATGCCCGCGATCTGCTGGGCACGCTGGAACGGGTCTCGGAGAAGGCCCGCAACAACACCTCCGCCCGGTTCGCCGCCAAGTCGACCGAGGCCGGGGGGGACGGCGACCGCCGCTTCGTGGACGCGCTGCCCGTGCTGCGCCGGGTCGGCGACGGTGAGGCCGCGGCCGTGGCCGCCTCCCTGGGCCCGTACCTGAAGACCCTCTCGGGGGACCGGCTGCCGCTGCTGGCCCGGTACGCGGTCCAGGACGTGGCGTTCCGGGTCGTGGGCACCGGGAGCGTGGGCACCCGGTCGTACGTGGTGCTGCTGCAGGACCACCGGGGTGAGCCGCTGGTGCTCCAGGTGAAGGAGGCCCGGCCGTCGGTGCTGCTGCCGTACCTGCCGGGGCTGGGCTTCCACGCGCCGCGGGAGGAGCACGAGGGCCGCCGCGTGGTGGCCGGGCAGAAGATGATGCAGGTGGTCTCCGACATCCTGCTGGGCTGGACCACGGTGGAGGGCCGGCCCTTCCAGGTCCGCCAGTTCCGCAACCGCAAGGGCAGCGTGGACCCGGCGGCGCTGGCCGTCGACCAGATCGACGACTACGGCCGGATGACCGGCGCCCTGCTGGCGCGGGCGCACGCCCACAGCGCGGATCCGCGGGTGCTGGCCGGGTACTGCGGCAAGAACGAGGAGCTGGACGAGGCCGTCGCCACGTTCGCGGTGGCCTACGCCGATCGCAGCGAGGCCGACCACGCGGACCTGGTGGCTGCGGTCAGGGCGGGCCGGATAGCGGCGGAGTTCGGCGTCTGAGGGGCTGAGGGGCTGAGGGTCGGCTCGGGTGCGCCGTGTTTCACGTGAGCTGTGTTTCACGTGAAACATGGCGCCCCGCGCTGGCCGTAGGCTGGCCGGGTGAGCGAGCAGACCGAGCAGACAGTTCCCGAAGAGCCCGGCGCCTCCGGTGACGAGCGGCCCGAGGCGCGGCTCGACCGGGCCGTGCGGGCCGCCGAGCAGGCGCTGATCGAGTTCGAGATCGCCGTGGAGACCTTCCGGGTGGAGGTCGAGAACTTCTCCCGGCTCCACCACCAGAAGCTCGGCCCGATGTACTCGCGGCTGGACGAGCTGGACGCGCTGATCGCTGAGGCGAAGGCGGTCCGCAGCGGTGACCCCGAGGACCTGCGGCTGGCGCAGGAGGCGCGGGCGCTGGTGATGCCGATGCCCGGGGTGGAGGAGCTCTTCCACGACTGGCTGGACTCGGACGGCATCTCCGACGACGCGTCCGCGATGCTGACCGACCGGTCCGTGAAGCCGCCGGAGCGGGTACGGCCCTCGGAGGAGGTGCGCCGGCTGTACCGGGAGCTGGTCCGCCGGGCGCACCCGGACCTGGCCCAGGACGAGGAGGAGCGGGCCCGCCGGGACGCCTTCATCGTGCGGGTCAACGCCGCGTACGGGCGGGGCGAGGAGGGTCTGCTGCGGGAGCTGGCCGAGGAGTGGGCGGCGGGACCCGCGCCGCAGGCCGCGCGGCCGAGCGAGAGCGAGGAGCTCTACGCCCGGCTGGAGTGGCTGGCGCGTCGCAAGGAAATGCTGTCGATGGTGGCCGGGGAGCTGGAGGACAGCGCGATCGGGGCGATGCTGCGGATGGCGCCCGACGACCCCGACCGGCTGCTGGAGGAGATCGCGGAGCAGCTGCTCGCGCAGGTCTCCGAACGCGAGGCGGAGCTGGCGGCCTTCGGGGCCCTGTAGCGGTGGACGGGGTCCTATAGGTTGGCGGGCGAGACCCGCGAAGAGAGAAGGCGACAGTTATGAACCTCGGACCGCTTCCCTCGGTGGACGCCGCCTCGGTGCCGGCCGAAGGCTTTGTCCTGGACGTCCGTGAGGACGACGAATGGGCGGCCGGGCACGTCGAGGGTGCGCTGCACATCCCGATGAGCGACTTCGTCGCCCGCTTCGGCGAGCTGACCGAGGCCATCGAGGACGGCCGCCGGGTCCACGTGATGTGCCGGGTCGGCGGGCGCTCCGCGCAGGTGACCCAGTACCTGGTGCGCCAGGAGATCGACGCCGTGAACGTCGACGGCGGGATGCAGGCGTGGGAGGGCGCGGGGCGCCCGATGGTGACGGACAGCGGGAACCCGGCCTTCGTGCTGTAGGTCCCGTCACGCGAGGGGATGGGCGGCCAGCAGGTCGCCCAGTGCCTCCTCGTGCGCGGCGGCCGGGCCCAGCTGGAGCTCCAGCTGCTTGGCCCAGGCGTGGTAGCGGTGCAGTACGTAGTCGGTGTCGGCGCCGAAGCCGCCGTGGAGGTGTTGCGCGGTCTGTACGACCCGGCGCACGCCCTCCGAGGCCCAGATCTTGGCGACGGCGACATCGCCGGAGGCGGGCAACGGGCCGCCCGCGCCGTCGGTCGCCGCGTCCAGCCGCCAGGCGGCCTGCCAGAGGGTGACCTCCATGGCGCGCAGGTCGATGTAGCGGTCGGCGGCCTGGACCGCGACGGCCTGGAAGGTGGCGACCGGGAAGCCGAACTGTTCGCGCTTGCTCGTGTACCGGCCGGTCATGGCGAGCACGTTCTCGCCGAGTCCCAGGGCGAGGGCGCAGGTGCCGGTGGCCAGGATCCGGTGGAGCCGGTCCCAGGCTCCGGGGGCGTCGATCAGATGGGCGGCGGGGACCCGGACCGCGTCCAGGGTGAGTTCGGCGAGGCGTTCCCCACTGGTGGAGTACTGGTCGGCGAGCGTGAGCCCGTCGGTGACGCGCGGGACGAGCGCGAGGAGGGCCTCGCCGTCCCCGCCGTGGGCGGGTACCGCGATCCAGTCGGCGCTGTGGGCCCACGGGACGGAGGTCTGGACCCCGTCCAGGATCCATGTGCCGTCCTCGCGGCGGGCGGTGACGGCCAGTTCGGCGGGATCGTGGCCGGTACGGCCGTGAGCGGCGACGGTCAGTACGAGCGAGCCGCGCCCGGCGTCGGCCAGCAGGGCGGCGGCCAGTTCGGGACCGCCGTGGGCCTGGACGGCCATGGCCGTGGCGCAGTGCTCCAGCAGCGGAACCCGGGCCAGCACCCGGCCCGCCTCGCGCAGGACGAGGCACAGGGCGATGACGTCCAGGCCGGCCCCGCCGTGTTCCTCGGCGAGGACGAGCCCCAGCAGGTCGGAGCCGGCCAGTTTGGCCCACAGGGGCCGGTCGAACTCCTCCGCGACGGCGCCCGGGGTGAGCGCGGGGCTGGGCACGCGGTCGGGGGCGACGTCCGCGAAGACGGCCTCCGCCGCCTCGACCGCGGCCTGCTGTTCCTCGGTGAAGGTGAAGTCCACTGCCTGTCCTCCCGCGCGCACCGGATCCCGGTCGTGTCCGTTCAGATCTGACGGTGCGTCAAGATAGAACACGGCGTAGGAAAAACACAGCCCGGTGAGGGATCCGGCGGCGGGGGCGGGGAGGGTCAGCGGTCGAAGTCGATCTCGACTTCCTCGGAGACCGCGTGGGACTGGCAGGCCAGCACGAACCCGGCCTCGGTCTCCTCCTCCTCCAGCGCGAAGTTGCGGTCCATCCGCACCTCGCCCGTGACGAGGAACGCCCGGCAGGTGCCGCAGACCCCGCCCTTGCAGGCGTACGGGGCGTCCGCGCGGCCCCGCAGCACGGCGTCCAGCAGGGACTCGCCCTCCTGGACCGGCCAGGTGCCGGAGCGGCCGTCGAGCCGGGCGGTGACCCGGCCGTGGGCGGGCGCCGCGGTGGTCCGGGCCGGGCCCGCGGGTGTGGTGTCCTCGACGTGGAAGACCTCCTCGTGCACCCGCGTCCGGACGACGCCGAGGGCGCCCAGGGCCCGCTCCGCGCCCTCCACCAGTCCGTACGGCCCGCACAGGTACCAGCCGGTGACCTCGGAGACCGGCAGCAGCGCCGGCAGCAGGGACGTCAGCCGTGCCTCGTCGAGGCGGCCGGAGGGCAGACCGGCTTCCTGCTCCTCGCGGGAGAGCGCGGTGACCAGCTGGAAGCGGTCGGGGTACCGGTCCTTGAGGTCGGCGACCTCCTCCAGGAACATCGTCGACGCGGCCGTGCGGTCGCCGCGCACCAGGCAGAAGCGGGCGTCGGGCCGGGCCGCCAGCAGGGTGGCGGCGATCGACAGGACCGGGGTGATGCCGCTGCCGCCGACGATCGCCGCGTAGTGCGCGCCGGCCGGGGCGCCGGCCGGGTCCAGGATGAACCGTCCGGCCGGGACCATCACGTCCAGCACGTCCCCGGCGGCGATCTCCTTGTGCGCGAAGGTGGAGAACTCGCCGCCCTCCACCAGCCGCACGCCCACCCGCAGCACCGCCGGGCCCGGGCCGTCGGCGGCCGGGGCGGGGGAGCAGATCGAATAGGTGCGGCGGACCTCCGCGCCCTCGGTGGCGGTGCGGCGCAGCGTCAGGTGCTGGCCGGGAGCGTGCCGGTACTCGGCGCGCAGCTCCTCGGGGACGGACAGGGTCAGCGCCACCGAGTCGTCCGTCAGCCGGTCGACCGCGGCCACCGTCAGCGGGTGGAACGCGCCGTGGCGCGCGGGGCGCGCGCTGCCGGCGGACGCCGGGGGCACTGACACGGCCATCTACAGCTCCTTGAAGTGGTCGAACGGTTCGCGGCAGGCCACGCAGCGGCGCAGCGCCTTGCACGCGGTGGAGGAGAAGCGGCTGAGCAGCTCGGTGTCGGTGGATCCGCAGTTCGGGCAGCGGACCGACAGGGTGAGCGGCACCGCTCCGCCGGCCGAGTGCGGTCGGGGCGGGGCGATGCCGAACTCGGCCAGCTTGCGGCGGCCCTCGGCCGTGATGTCGTCCGTCGACCAGGCGGGGGACAGGACGGTCGTCACGCGGACGTCGGGTATGCCGTGGCCGGTCAGGGCCCGCTCGATGTCGGCGGACATGGCCTCGATGGCCGGGCAGCCGGTGTAGGTGGGCGTGAGGGTGACCTCCACGTGCCCGTCCTCGTGCATCCGGACGCCGCGCATGACGCCCAGCTCGGCGAGGGTGAGCACCGGCAGCTCCGGGTCGGGCACGGAGCCCGCCAGCTCGGCCAGCTCCGCCTCCAGACGGGTCTGCGCGGCGGCGGTCACCACGACGCCCCCGGGTGGCTGCGGTGCAGGTGCTGCATCTCCGCGAGCAGCCGCCCGAACGGTTCGGTGTGCAGGCCCTGCCGGCCCGCCCCGGCGGCCCAGGCGCCCGTACGGGGCCCCTCGGGCAGGGCCAGGCCGGCCCGGTCCAGTACGGAGCCCAGGGCGGCCAGCCAGCGGGTCTCCAGGGCGGCCGGGTCGACGTCCAGGCCCTCGACCGGCTGGAACATCTCCCCGGTGAACTTCCACAGGGCGTCCAGCGCGGCCCGCATCCGGGACCGGCTCTCCTCGGTGCCGTCGCCGAGCCGCAGCGTCCACTGCTCGGCGTGGTCCCGGTGGTAGGCGGTCTCCTTCACGGCCTTGGCCGCCAGCGGGGCGAACGGGCCGCTCCCGGCGGCGAGTTCCCCGTACAGCTCGTGCTGGTAGAGGGAGAAGTAGAGCTGCCGGGCGATGGTGTGCGCGAAGTCGCCGTTGGGCTGCTCGACCAGCTGGAGGTTGCGGAAGGACCGCTCCTCGCGCAGGAAGGCCAGCTCGTCCTCGTCGCCCGCCATGGACAGCAGGATGCGGGCCTGTCCGAGCAGGTCGAGCGCGATGTTGGCGAGCGCGACCTCCTCCTCCAGGACGGGGGCGTGGCCCGCCCACTCGCCGAGGCGGTGGGAGAGGATCAGCGCGTCGTCGCCGAGGGCCAGGACGGCCGCGGTGGCGGTGGTGCTCTCGGTGCCGGTGCTGCTCACAGGTGACGCACCCCCTCGGGGATCTCGTAGAAGGTGGGGTGCCGGTAGGGCTTGTCGGCGGACGGGGCGAAGAACGGGTCCCGCTCGTCCGGGGAGGAGGCGACGATCTCGGTGGAGGGCACGACCCAGATCGAGATGCCCTCGCCGCGCCGCGTGTAGAGGTCGCGGGCGTTGCGCAGGGCCATCTCCGCGTCGGGGGCGTGCAGGCTGCCCGCGTGCGTGTGCGAGAGGCCGCGGCGCGAGCGCACGAACACCTCCCACAGGGGCCAGTTCTGCGTCATGCCTGTACCTCTCGTCCGGTGCTGGTGTGCTTCTCGGCGTACGCCGAGGCCGCGTCGCGGACCCAGGCGCCTTCCTCGTGCGCCGTGCGCCGCTGGTTGATCCGCTGTTCGTTGCAGGGGCCGTTGCCCTTGAGGACGTCCCAGAACTCGGCCCAGTCGATGGCGCCGAAGTCGTGGTGGCCGCGCTCCTCGTTCCACTTGATGTCCGGGTCGGGCAGGGTCAGGCCCAGCGACTCGGCCTGGGGGACGGCGATGTCGACGAAGCGCTGGCGCAGCTCGTCGTTGGAGTGCCGCTTGATCCGCCAGGCCATCGACTGCGCCGAGTGCGCCGACTCGTCGTCCGGCGGGCCGAACATCATGAGCGAGGGCCACCACCAGCGGTCGACGGCGTCCTGGGCCATGGCGTGCTGGGCCTCGGTGCCCCGGGAGAGGGCGAGGAGCAGCTCGTACCCCTGGCGCTGGTGGAAGGACTCCTCCTTGCAGATCCGGACCATCGCGCGGGCGTAGGGGCCGTAGGAGCAGCGGCAGATCGGCACCTGGTTGGTGATCGCCGCGCCGTCCACGAGCCAGCCGATGGCGCCGACGTCCGCCCAGGTCAGGGTGGGGTAGTTGAAGATCGAGGAGTACTTCTGCTTCCCCGAGTGCAGCTTGTCGAGGAGCTCGTCGCGGCTGGTGCCGAGGGTTTCGGCGGCGCTGTAGAGGTAGAGGCCGTGGCCGGCCTCGTCCTGCACCTTGGCCATCAGGATCGCCTTGCGGCGCAGGGAGGGCGCGCGGGTGATCCAGTTGGCCTCGGGCTGCATGCCGATGATCTCGGAGTGGGCGTGCTGGGCCATCTGGCGGACCAGCGAGGCGCGGTACTCGTCGGGCATCCAGTCGCGCGGTTCCACCCGCTCCTCCGCCGCCACGGCGGCGTCGAAGGACGCCCGCAGCTGATCCGCGAGGTCCCCGGACCGCGCGTCCGCTGTGCTTGACGTGCCCGTTTCCGGGGTCACTGCGACCATCCCGGCCCCCTGTCAGAGTGTGCCGTCCGCCCGACCGACCGATCGTTCGGTTCATCCGCTTCAATGGTGAGACGGCGGCCCGTAGGGTGTCAACCTCTGTGGGCAACCCTGTGGACGCCGGATGATCGGGGCGGGATGGATTCGAGAGAGCACAAGCCCGTGGAAGGAGCCCCTCCGGGGCCGCGGAAGGCGCCGCCCCGGGCGCCCGGGATCGCCGGGCTGTCCGCCCCGTACCGCGTCCTCGCGGCCCTCGTCCTCGCGGCCGTGTCCGTCGCCGCCTGCACCCACCTGGCGCTCGTCTTCCTGCACGTCGCCCCGTCCAACACGGTCAGCAAGCGGAACGCGGCGCTGATCGACGGCTGGATCTACCCCGAGTTCGAACAGAACTGGAAGCTCTTCGCCCCCAACCCCCTCCAGCAGAACATCGCCGTCGAGGTCCGCGCCCAGGTCCGCACCGAGGGTGGCGGGCTCGTCACCAGCGGCTGGCGCGACCTGTCCGCCGAGGACGGCGCGGCCATCCGGCACAATCCGCTGCCGAGCCACACCGAGCAGAACGAGCTCCGCCGGGCCTGGGACTTCTTCACCGGCTCCCACGACGACGACAACAAGCCGACCGGCGAGCGCGGCGCGCTGTCCGAGGAGTACCTGCGGCGCATCGCGCTGGAGCGGCTCGTCCCCGTCTACCGCGACGGCCGGATCCTGCGCGTCCAGCTGCGCTCGGCGACGCGGTCCGTACCCGCGCCGAGCTGGAGCGACGAGAAGACCGACACCCAGACGTACTACCGGGAGCTGCCGTGGTGGACCGTGTGAGACGGGCGCTCGCGAAGGTCACCGGGGAGGCACTGGGGCCCTACCAGAGCGCCGTGGTCCGCATCGGCTTCGCCGGGACCTGGCTGGTCTTCCTCCTGCGCGAGTTCCCGAACCGGCACCAGCTCTACGGGCCCGACGGGCCGTGGAGCTGGCGGCTGGCGGAGCGGCTGGTGGCCTCCAACGACGCCTTCACCGTGCTGATGTGGTCGCGCTCCACCTTCTGGTTCGAGCTCGTCTACGCCGTCGCCGTGCTCGCGAGCGCGCTGCTGCTGCTGGGCTGGCGGACCCGGGCGACGTCCGTCGTCTTCATGGTCGGCGTGCTGTCGCTGCAGAACCGCAGCGTGTTCATGGGCGACGGCGGGGACAACGTCATCCACCTCATGGCCGTCTACCTGGTCCTGACGCGCTGCGCGCAGGTGTGGTCGCTCGACGCGCGGCGGGCCCGTCTGCGGGGCTCGGCCTCGGCCGGAGCGGCGGGGCCGGTGCTCTGGGGGGTGCTGGGCGCGGTCCTCGCGTACGGGGCGGTGACCGGACGCCTGGGCGGCGGCTGGCTCGCGGCCTTCGCGGCGCTGTGGGCGGGGCCGGCGCTGTGGTGGGTGGCCGACCGGCACGAGCGGTCGGGAGGAGGCCCGGGAGGGGCGGGCGGCGAGGCGCCCGGCGAGGAGGCCGGGCAAGCGCCTGGCGAGGTGGCCGGTGAGGTGCCCGGCGAAGGTGGCGGAGAGGCGGCCGGCCGGGGTGACGGGGAGCGGGCCGCGCGGCGGGCCGGCGAGGGGCGGGCCTTCCTCGACGTGCTGGCGAACCTGCTGCACAACGCCGGAATGCTGGTCATCATGGCCGAGGTGTGCCTGATCTACGCGACGGCCGGCTGGTACAAGATCCAGGGCTCGCGGTGGCAGGACGGGACCGCGCTGTACTACCCCCTCCGGCTGGACTACTTCGCGCCGTGGCCGGAGCTGTCGGACGTGCTCGCGGGGAGCGGGGTGATGGTGATGCTGCTGTCGTACGGGACGGTGGCCGTGCAGGTGGCGTTTCCGTTCACGCTGTTCAACCGCCGGGTCAAGAACGTGCTGCTGGCGCTGATGATGCTGGAGCACGCGGGGATCGCGGTGCTGCTGGGCCTTCCGTTCTTCTCGCTGGCGATGATCGCCGCCGACGCGGTGTTCCTGCCGACGGGGTTCCTGGTGTGGGTGGGGTCGAGGGTCGGGCGGGGCCGGTCCCCCGCCCGCCCCCGGCCCGTTCGCCGGGCCGCGCCCGGACCGCGGGGGCCCCGCCCCCTGACCCCTGCGCCCCTGACCCCTGCGCCCCTGACCCCTGCGCCCCTGACCCCTGCGCCCCTGACCCCTGCGCCCCTGACCCCTGCGCCCCGGACGCCGGCGGGGCCGGAACCGGTGGAGCGTGACGGCGCGGTCGGGCCGGGCGGCGCGGGCTCGTAAGGTCGGCGGTATGAGTGAGCAGCGGGAATTCGGTGAGGCCGGCCGGGAGTGGCGGGAAGCGGTCGGGCGGGACGGGGTGGTGCTGCTCGACGGGTTCCACGCCCTGAAGCACGCCCTGCGCTTCGGGGCCGAGGTGCTGGTGGCCGTCGCCGACGACCCCGCCGCCGTACGGGCGCTCGCCGACGGCCTGGCCCCCGACGTGGCCCCCGAGGTGGCCCGGCTGGTGCGGCCCGCCGCGCTCAAGGAGCTGCTCCCCCGCGTGCACCCCACCGGGGTCGCCGCCCTCGCCGTGCGCCCCGACCGGGACGCCGGACGGGCGGCCCTCGCCAGGACCCCCCGCCCGGCTCCGATCGTCCTGCTCGACAACCCGCGCAACCTCGGCAACGTCGGGGCGGTCGTCCGTCTCGCGGCCGGTTTCGGCGCCACCGGCGTGGTGACCCGTGGCGACCTCGACCCGTGGCACCCCAACGTGGTCCGGGCCGGGGCGGGACTGCACTACGCCACCACCGTGGATCGGATGGAGCTGGAGGAGCTGCCCTCCGGGCCGGTGTACGCGCTCGACCCGGAGGGTGAGGACATCCGTTCCCTCACGCTCCCGGACGACGCCCTGCTCGCCTTCGGGTCGGAACGCCACGGCATCTCGCCGGAGCTGCGCGCCCGCGCCGACCAGCTGGTGTCCCTGCCGATGCGCCCGCAGGTCTCCAGCTACAACCTGGCCACCAGCGTGGCCATGACCCTCTTCCACTGGGGCGGGCCCCACCAGGGTGTTACGGGCCGGTAGCGCATGGCCGGAAAAGGCGCACGAGGGTGACGTCGGGCGGGTCCGGGGGGCCACCCCGGAAGCTCCGCCCGACCGCTGCGCTGCACCTACCAGGCTCAACTCAGCTCGACGTATCTAACGACAGGGCCCCGGCGAAGATTCCCTCACCTTAGGGAGAGGGTGCGGTAACGGCCAGGAAATTCCCCAGAGCTGGGGCATGTACCGGCGTTCGAGTACGCATTTCGACACTCCGGTGGCCGGAATTGCGTGTACGGCGCCGTGGAATTCAGGAAGTGGTCCCGGCACTCGGTGACAGGCCGGCGGGTGGCCGTCCGGGCGCCCGGGAGGGTCCGAAGACCGGACAACATGTGCGCCCACCTGGGGGCAAGTCGCCCGGAAATCAAACAGGATGATCGATTCCGTGATCATAGGGAGACGTTACGTGATGACCGGTGGCGTCCGTTATTCTCCCTTCGGAGTACATGGGCTGCGCTCTCGCCAAGCGCTTCTTGCCCGCGCCTGCCAAAAAGCTGCACCTACCAATCAAATTGAATCAGCAAAGTAAAAGGGATGCTCATATGCTTCTCCTCAGCGCTGTCATGATCACCGGCCTGGTGGCTGCCGTTCTCGGGGTCGCCGTCTGGCGCCTCACCTCCACCCCGCGCTGGATCCCCGCCGTCATCGGCTCGATCGGCGGAGTCCTGCTCGCGCTGCCCCCCGTCTTCGCCTCGCTGCAGCCGGCCGCCCCGCGCCCGGCCGCTCCGGAGGCCTACGCGACCCTCGCGCCCGCCGCCCCCCGGGTGCCCGTCGCTCCCCCGCTGTCGCCGGCGCAGCCGGGCGGTGCCGGCACGAGTACGACCGTCCTGTGACCCCCGCCCGTCGCTTCAAGCGGCACGAACTGGGCTTCGGCGACTACCCGTTCTTCCGGTCGCTGAGCACCGAGCTGTGTCAGGAGATCTTCCAGGCGTCCCGCGTCCGCCAGTACGGGCGCGGGGCGCGCATCCGGGGCATGACGGTCCGGGGCGGGGACTCGGTGCACATCGTCCTCAACGACACCGGCATCGTGTCGGAGGAGCTCGTGCACCACGAGGCGTCGACGCTGCGCTTCCGGCACCAGGGCCACGTCCTCGGCGACCTCGACGTCTTCGCCTCGTCCAGGGCGCCCCTCGCCATGGCGCTGACGACCACGGTCACGATGGCCGTGCCGATGAACGTGATGCGGTCGATGGTGGGCAAGCACCCCACCCTCATGCGGGCGGTGAGCGTGGCGATCACGGAGCGCCTGCGCACCGGCGACCGGGTCTACGGGATGTTCGCGCGGCCCGCCGAACAGCGCCTGTGCGGGCTCTTCCTGGAGCTGCTGGACAAGTCCGGCTTCATGACGGAGGACGGCTACCGGGTCGAGGGGCCCTCGCAGCTGGATCTGGCCCAGGCGCTCATGCTCTCCCGCGCCACCGTCGAGAACGCGCTGCGCTCGCTGCGCGCCAAGCAGGTGGTGAGGACCTCGTACCGCTCCTACACCTTCCCCGACCTGAAGCTCCTGGAGAAGGTCGAGGCGTCCGGAGCGGCCACCGCCGCCGCCTCCACCGCCGCGGGCTCCGCGGAGTGTGCCTGAGGCGGCCCCGGCCGGCCCCGGGGCCACGGACCCGGGCCCCGGAGCAGGGCCGCGGGCGGTGACCGCGGGGCCGTCGGCGGGCTACGCCTGGCGGCGGACCTCCACCACGCGGAAGCGGTTCGAGACGAAGGCGCCGTCACAAAGGGCCGCGTTCGCCGCGGGGTTGCCGCCCGAGCCGTGGAAGTCGGAGAAGGCCGCGGTCTGGTTGACGTAGACCCCGCCCGTGAGGTTGAGGGACAGCTGCGCCGACTCCTCCAGGCAGACCTCCTCGATGGCCCGCTCGGTGTCCGGGGAGGTGGTGTACGCGCCCACCGTCATCGCGCCCTTCTCCCGCACCGTGCGGCGCAGCAGGTCGAGGGCGTCCGCCGTGGAGTCGACGGCCACGGCGAAGGAGACGGGACCGAAGCACTCCGAGAGGTACGCGGCCTCCGGGTCGGGCTTGGAGGCGTCCAGCTTGACCATCACCGGGGTGCGGACGACCGCGTCCGGGAACTCGGGGTTGACCACCTCGCGGGAGGCGAGGGCGACCTCGCCCAGCCCGGCGGCGGCCTCCAGGCGGGACTTGACGTCCGGGTTGACCAGGGCGCCCAGCAGCGCGTTGGCGCGGGCGTCGTCGCCCAGCAGGCCGCCGACGGAGGCCGCGAGGTCGGCGACGACCTCGTCGTACGTCTTGTGCCCGGCGTCCGTCCCGATGCCGTCCCGCGGGATCAGCAGGTTCTGCGGGGTGGTGCACATCTGGCCGCTGTAGAGGGACAGCGAGAAGGCCAGGTTCGACAGCATCCCCTTGTAGTCGGAGGTCGAGTCGATGAGGACGGTGTTGACGCCCGCCTTCTCCGTGTAGACCTGCGCCTGGCGGGCGTGGGTCTCCAGCCAGTCGCCGAACTCGGTGGACCCGGTGTAGTCGATCAGCTTGATCTCCGGGCGGACCGCGAGGGTCTTGGCGATGCCCTCGCCCGGCCGCTCGACCGCGAGGGCCACCAGGTTCGGGTCGAAGCCCGCCTCGGCGAGGACCTCGCGGGCCACCTTCACGGTCAGCGCCAGCGGGAGCACGGCGCGCGGGTGCGGCTTGACCAGGACGGCGTTGCCGGTGGCCAGGGAGGCGAACAGGCCCGGGTAGCCGTTCCAGGTGGGGAAGGTGTTGCAGCCGATCATCAGGGCGATCCCGCGCGGGACCGCCGTGAAGGTCTTGCCGAGCTCCAGCGGGTCGCGCTTGCCCTGCGGCTTCGACCAGTCGGCCTGCCCCGGGACGCGGGTCTGCTCCTCGTAGGCGTAGGCGACGGCCTCCAGGCCGCGGTCCTGGGCGTGGGGGCCGCCCGCCTGGAAGGCCATCATGAAGGCCTGGCCGCTGGTGTGCATGACCGCGTGCGCGAACTCGTGGGTGCGGGCGGAGATGCGGGCGAGGATCTCGACGGAGACCAGGGCGCGGGTCTCGGGACCGGCGTCCCGCCAGGCGGCGATGCCGGCCTTCATGGCGGGCAGCAGCACGTCGGGGTCGACGTGGGGGTACTCCACGCCCAGTTCCGGGCCGTACGGGGACACCTCGCCGCCCGTCCAGCCGTCGGTGCCGGGCTGGTCGAGGTCGAAGCGGGTGCCGCGGACGGCCTCGAAGGCGGCGAGGCCGTCGGCCGGGGCGGTCTCCCCGTAGGCCTTGGGGTGCTCGGGGTGCGGGGACCAGTAGGCCCGGCTTCGGATGGCGGCGAGCGCCTGATCCAGGGTGTTCCGGTGCTTCTCGGTCAGCTGGGTGAGGGTGAGCTCGGCGGCCATCAGGGACCAACTCCTCGTTGAGCCGGGCAGGATCAGGCTGGTTCGCAGGCTGAGATCGATGCGGGGGCGGGTGAAGAAGAGCAGACTGGAGCTAGAGTAACCGAACGATCGGTCGGGACAAGAGGGCCCGGCGGACCTGTGGACAACCCGGTGCGGGAGGATCAGGACATGACAGCAATCGAGCGGTCCGGCACTGTGGCGGTCATCGGCGCCGGAACCATGGGACAGGGCATCGCCCAGGTGGCCCTTCTCGCAGGTCACCGCGTGCTGATCCACGACATCGACCACGACCTCGCCGCCGCCGGGGCCGCCCTCGTGCGCGAGCGCGTCGAGCGACTGGCCGCGAAGGGCCGCCTGGATCGCGCCGAGGCCGACGACGCGATCGGCCGGATCGGTGCGGCCGAGGGCCTCGCCGCCCTCGCGGACGCGGCGCTCGTCATCGAGGCGGTCGTCGAGGACGTCTCCGTCAAGCGGGCGCTCTTCGCCTCGGTCGAAGGGGTGGTCGCGCCGGACGCCCTGCTGGCGACCAACACCTCCTCGCTCTCCGTCACCGAACTCGCCGCCGGCCTCGCCCACCCCGGCCGCTTCCTCGGCCTGCACTTCTTCAACCCGGCCCCGCTGCTCCCGCTCGTCGAGGTGGTGAGCGGTTCCGCGACCGCGCCGGCCGCCGCCGAGCGCGCGTACGAAACGGTCCTGAGCTGGGGGAAGACGCCGGTCCGCTGTGCCGACACCCCCGGCTTCATCGTCAACCGGATCGCCCGCCCCTTCTACGCCGAGGCCTTCGCGGTGTACGAGGAGCAGGGCGCCGACCCGGCCACCATCGACGCCGTCCTGCGCGAGAGCGGCGGCTTCAAGATGGGTCCCTTCCAGCTGACCGACCTGATCGGCCAGGACGTCAACGAGGCCGTCACCCGGTCCGTCTGGGAGTCGTTCTTCCGGAGCCCCAAGTTCACCCCCTCGCTCGCGCAGCGCCGGCTGGTCCAGTCGGGCCGCCTCGGCCGCAAGTCCGGGCACGGCTGGTTCCCGTACGGGGAGGGCGCCGAGGTGCCCGCGCCGCACACGGCCGGCCCCGAGGAGGCGCCGGACAAGGTCACGATCGTCGGCGACCTCGGTCCGGCGGCGGAGCTGGCGGAGCTCCTGGAGGAGGCCGGGATCGCGGTGACGGCCACCGGCCACGGGGGTCCGTACATCCAGCTGCCCGGGGAGGGCCAGCTGGTGCTCGCGGACGGCAAGACCGCGGTCGAGTTCGCCGACGTCGTCTACTTCGACCTGGCGCTCGACTACCGCGGCGCCACCCGGATCGCGCTCTCCGCCAGCGAGGACACCACCGAGCGGACCCTCGCCGAGGCGGTCGGCCTCTTCCAGCGGCTCGGCAAGCAGGTCTCCGTCATCGGCGACGTCCCGGGCATGATCGTCGCCCGGACGGTCGCGATGCTGATCGACCTCACCGCCGACGCCCTGGCGCGCGGCGTGGCCACCGCCGAGGACATCGACACCGCGATGCGACTCGGCGTCAACTACCCGCTGGGCCCGGCCGAATGGCACGACCGGCTCGGCCGCGACTGGGCGTACGACCTGCTGCACCACCTGGACGAGCGCTGTCCGGGCGGCCGCTACGCGCCCTCGCTGGCCCTGTTCAAGCTCGGGTACGCGGACGGCGGGGACGACGAGGCGGACGAGGCGGACGAGGCGGAGGAGACCGGATGACCACCGCGAGGCGGGACACGTACACCCCGGAGACGCTGCTGACCGTCGCGGTCCAGGTCTTCAACGAGCGCGGCTACGACGGCACCTCCATGGAGCACCTCTCCAAGGCCGCGGGCATCTCCAAGTCCTCCATCTACCACCACGTCGCGGGCAAGGAGGAGCTGCTGCGCCGGGCCGTCAGCCGGGCCCTGGACGGGCTCTTCGCGGTCCTGGAGGAGCCCGGGGCGGTACGGGGGTCCGCGGTCGCGCGCGTCGAGTACGTCACGCGCCGGACGGTCGAGGTACTGGTCGGCGAGCTGCCGTACGTCACCCTCCTGCTGCGGGTGCGCGGCAACACCCGGACCGAGCGCTGGGCCCTGGAGCGGCGCCGCGAGTTCGACCACCAGGTGGCCGAACTGCTCAAGGCCGCCGCGGCCGACGGCGACCTGCGCGCGGACGTCGACATCCGGCTGGCCACCCGCCTGCTCTTCGGCATGGTGAACTCCCTGGTCGAGTGGTACCGCCCGCACCCGGGAACCACCCCGGACCAGCTGGCCGACGCCGTGGTCAGCATGGCCCTGGACGGGCTGCGCACGGCGCGGTAATCCGTGTGCGCGCGGCCCTCCGGGGCTGCGAGCATGCGGTGCGTGAGCCCGTATTCCGCCCCGCCGCTGCCCACCCTGACCGGACGCAGGTCGCCCTGGGTCACCTTCACCTCCGCGGCCGACCCCTGGGTCGCCGCCGCCGGGGCGGAGCTGCGGGCCGGCGGCGGGATCGTCCTGCGCCTGGACGGCGGTCAGCTGCACGAGGCGGGCTGTGCGCACCGGGCGTTCGCCCGTGAGCTGGGCTTCCCCGGCTACTACGGGCACAACTGGGACGCCATGGTGGACTGCCTCGGCGACTGGCACGGGCCCGGCCACGGCAAGCAGGACGTCGCGGTGCTGATCGACGGCGCGGACCCGCTGCTGGACGCGGAGTTCCTGGGCATCTTCGTGTGGGCACTGGCCGCCGGGGCGTGGCGGGCCAACTTCATGGTCGACGCCGACGGGGACCCGTACCCGCGCGAGTACGGCACGCCCTTCGCCCTGCACTTCGTCTTCCTGCTGGACCGCACCCCGCCGGGGGCGTTCGCCGTGGCGGTGGCCGCCGCGGATCCCGATCTGGCGGTGGCGGTGGTCGACGGGCGGCTGGTCGTGACGCTGACGGACGCGCAGTGGCCGGGCGGGGACCCCGTATGGCCGCCCGTCGGGCAGGGGAACGCGCTCAGTCCTCGCCGATCGGCGGGGGCGGCGTGACGGGGGGCTGGTTCGGGCCCTGGTCCAGGAGGTCCGTTTCCTCGAAGACCAGCAGGGTGCGGGTGGAGAGCACCTCCGGGATGGCCTGGAGGCGGGTGAGGACCAGTTCGCGCAGGGTCCGGTTGTCCGGGGTGTGGACCAGCAGGAGGACGTCGAAATCCCCGCTGACCAGGGCGATGTGGGCCGCGCCCGGGAGCTCGCGCAGCTGCTCGCGCACCGTCCGCCAGGAGTTCTGGACGATCTTCAGGGTGATATAGGCGGAAGCGCCCTGACCTGCGCGTTCGTGGTTCACGCGGGCGGTGAACCCCCGGATCACCCCGTCGTCGATCAGCCGGTTGATCCGGGCGTAGGCATTGGCCCGGGAGACGTGCACCTGCTCGGCCACCGAACGTATCGACGCGCGGCCGTCCGCCTGGAGCAGCCGCATGATCGACCGGTCGATCGGATCCAGGGGACGCGGCGGGACAGCCGGTACCGGTGTGCCCCCCGGGGCGCTCCCCGGCGGGACCGGTGCGGAGCCCGCTCCGGCCATTTGTTCATCCGGCATTGGCCACTGCCTCCCTCTCCTGGACGTCCTGCACCCATCCCAGGGGTCCGCCGCCACTTTGTCCACAGCCTGGAGCCGCCTGTAGCCAAATTGCGTCGGCGACCGAACAATCGGTAGGTGAGGCGCCTCACACCCGAGGCGTCCCTGCCCGCTTCCCACGAGGAGGTGTACGCCGCCATGACGGTCCAAGAGCTGCCCGGTGCCGGTGCGTCCCACCGTGCCACCCCGCCGCCCGCCTGGAGGCCCCGTACGGAGGCCGCCCCGCTGCTTCCGGACCCCGAGCCCTACCGGGTGCTGGGCACCGAGGCGGCCGCCGGCCTCGACCCCGAGCTGATGCGCCGGTACTACGCCGAGCTGGTGCGCGGCCGCCGCTACAACGCGCAGGCCACCGCACTGACCCGGCAGGGCCGTCTCGCCGTGTACCCCTCCACCGTCGGGCAGGAAGCCGCAGAGATCGCGGCCGCGCTGGTCCTGGAGGAGCAGGACTGGCTCTTCCCGAGCTACCGGGACACCCTCGCGGCCGTGGCCCGCGGGCTGGACCCCGTACAGGCGCTGACGCTGCTGCGCGGCGACTGGCACACCGGGTACGACCCGCGCGAGCACCGGATCGCCCCCCTGTGCACCCCGCTCGCCACCCAGCTGCCGCACGCGGTGGGCCTGGCGCACGCCGCCCGCCTGCGCGGGGACGAGGTCGTCGCGCTGGCCATGATCGGCGACGGCGGCACCAGCGAGGGCGACTTCCACGAGGCGCTGAACTTCGCGGCCGTCTGGCAGGCCCCGGTGGTCTTCCTGGTCCAGAACAACGGCTTCGCGATATCCGTCCCCCTCGCCAAGCAGACGGCCGCCCCGACCCTGGCCCACAAGGCCGTGGGCTACGGGATGCCCGGCCGGCTGGTCGACGGGAACGACGTCGCCGCCCTCCACGAGGTCCTCACCGAGGCCGTTCAGCGGGCGCGCGCCGGCGGCGGGCCGACCCTGATCGAGGCCGTCACGTACCGGATGGAGGCCCACACGAACGCCGACGACGCGACCCGCTACCGCTCGGACGCCGAGGTGGAGGCCTGGAAGGCGCACGATCCGGTGCAGCTGCTGGAGAACGAGCTGACCGCCCGCGGGATCCTCGACGAGCAGGGCATCCAGGAGGCCCGCGACGCCGCCGAGGCGATGGCGGCGACCCTCCGCGAGGGGATGAACGCCGACCCGGTCCTCGACCCGATGGACCTCTTCGCACACGTCTACGCGGAGCAGACCGGCCGGCTGCGCGAGCAGGCGGACCAGCTGCGCGCCGAACTGGAAGCCGAGGGCGACGCATGAGCACGGTGACCCGGCCCGGGGTCAAGCCCGCGACGATGGCCCAGGCGCTGACCCGGGCCATGCGCGACGCGATGGCCGAGGACCCGACCGTCCACGTCATGGGCGAGGACGTCGGCGCGCTCGGCGGGGTCTTCAGGATCACCGACGGGCTCGTGAAGGAGTTCGGCGAGGACCGCGTGACGGACACCCCGCTCGCCGAGGCCGGAATCCTCGGCGCGGCGGTGGGCATGGCCATGTACGGGCTGCGGCCGGTCGTGGAGATGCAGTTCGACGCGTTCGCGTACCCGGCCTTCGAGCAGCTCATCTCGCACGTCGCGAAGATGCGCAACCGCACCCGGGGCGCGATGCCGCTGCCGATCACCATCCGGGTGCCGTACGGCGGCGGCATCGGCGGCGTCGAGCACCACTGCGACTCCTCCGAGGCGTACTACACGGCCACCCCCGGCCTCCACGTGGTGACCCCGGCGACCGTCGAGGACGCGTACGGGCTGCTGCGCGCGTCCATCGCGAGCGACGACCCGGTGGTCTTCCTGGAGCCCAAGCGGCTCTACTGGTCGAAGGCGCAGTGGTCGCCGGAGGCCCCGGCGGCGGTCCCGGGCATCGGGAAGGCCCTGGTCCGGCGGACGGGCACGAGCGCGACCCTGATCACCTACGGTCCTTCGGTGCCGGTCTGCCTGGAGGCGGCCGAGGCGGCCCGCGAGGAGGGCTGGGACCTGGAGGTCGTCGACCTGCGCTCGCTGGTTCCCTTCGACGAGGAGACCGTCGTGGCCGCCGTGCGCCGGACGGGGCGTGCGGTCGTGGTCCACGAGGCGGCCGGCTTCGGCGGGCCCGGGGCGGAGATCGCCGCGCGGGTGGCCGAGCGGTGCTTCCACCACCTGGAGGCGCCGGTGCTGCGGGTGACGGGCTTCGACATCCCGTATCCGCCGCCGATGCTGGAGAAGCACCACCTGCCGGGAGTGGACCGGATCCTGGACGCCGTGGCCCGGCTGCAGTGGGAGAACTGATGCCGCAGGTACTGGAGTTCAAGCTGCCCGACCTCGGTGAGGGGCTGACCGAGGCGGAGATCGTGCGCTGGCTGGTGGCCGTGGGCGACGTCGTCGAGATCGACCAGCCGGTGGTGGAGGTGGAGACCGCCAAGGCGATGGTCGAGGTGCCGTGCCCCTACGGGGGCGTGGTCACCGCGCGCTTCGGCGAGGAGGGTACGGAGCTTCCGGTGGGGGCTCCGCTGATCACCGTCGCGGTGGGGTCGGTGACGGAGCCGGAGGCCGAGGCGTCGGACGCGCCGTCGGGGTCCGGGAACGTGCTCGTCGGGTACGGCACCGACCACTCGCGGCCGGCGCGGCGGCGCAGGATCCGGCCGGGTGCGGGTGCGGGTGCGGGTGCGGGTGCCGGTGCCGGTGCTGGTGCTGCTGTGGCGCCGGTCGTGGCACCGGTCGCGGTGGCCGTGGCGCCGGCCGGGCCGGTGGCGGTGATCTCGCCGCTGGTGCGCAAGCTGGCCCGGGACAACGGCATCGACCTGCGGGCGCTGCGCGGGAGCGGGCCCGAGGGCCTGATCCTGCGGGCCGACGTGGAGGCGGCGCTGCGTCCGGCGGCCCCCGCGGCGGCTCCGGTTCCCGTGGCGGCGGCCGCCGCCGCCCAGGGCGAGCGGATCCCCCTCAAGGGGCTGCGCGGCGCCGTGGCGGAGAAGCTGTCGCGCAGTCGGCGCGAGATCCCCGAGGCGACCTGCTGGGTCGACGCGGACGCCACCGAACTGATGGCGGCCCGGGCCGCGATGAACGCGGTGGACGGACCCAAGATCTCGGTGCTCGCCCTGCTGGCCCGGATCTGCACGGCCGCACTGGCCAAGTACCCCGAGCTGAACTCCACCGTGGACCTCGCGGCGAACGAGATCGTCCGGCTCCCGGCCGTGCACCTCGGCTTCGCCGCGCAGACCGAGCGCGGGCTGATGGTCCCGGTCGTCCGGGACGCCCAGACGCGCAGCCCCGAGTCCCTGTCGGCGGAGTTCGCGCGGCTGACGGAGCTGGCGCGGGCGGGCAAGCTGGCGCCGGCGGACCTCACCGGCGGCACGTTCACCCTGAACAACTACGGGGTGTTCGGGGTCGACGGCTCCACGCCGATCATCAACCACCCCGAGGCGGCGATGCTCGGAGTGGGCCGGATCATCCCCAAGCCGTGGGTGTACCGCGGTGAGCTGGCCGTGCGTCAGGTCGTCCAGCTGTCCCTGACGTTCGACCACCGGGTGTGCGACGGCGGCGCCGCGGGCGGGTTCCTGCGGTACGTGGCCGACTGCGTGGAGAACCCGGCGGTGCTCCTCAGGGGGCTGTAGGAGTCGAGCCGGCCCGCGGCCGTTGCCGTGGGCCGGTCCGGGCCGGTGGGGGGCGCCGCTGCGCGGGGACGTCCCCGACCCGCCTCCGCCCGTTCCCCCGGGCTCCGCCCCGGGCTTCGCACGTGCCCGGGGCGCCCCGGGCACGCCGGGCCGGGGTCAGGTGGTCAGGTGGTCAGGTGGTCAGGAGGAGCTTGCCCACGTGGGTGCTGGACTCCAGGACGCGGTGGGCCTCGGCGGCCTCCCGCATCGGGTAGGTCGCGTGGACCACCGGACGGACGCGGCCCGAGGCGATCAGGGGCCACACGTGCTCCCGTACGGCGGCCACGATGGCCGCCTTCTCCTCCAGCGGCCGGGTCCGCAGCGAGGTCGCCGTGATCGCCGCCCGCTTCGCCAGCAGCGCGCCCAGGTTCACCTCGGCCTTCACCCCGCCCTGGAGCCCGATGATCGCGAGGCGGCCGTTCACGGCCAGCGCGTCCAGGTTCCGCGCCAGGTACTTCGCGCCCATGATGTCCAGGATCACGTCCGCCCCGGCCCCGCCCGTCGCGGCCCGCACCTCCTCCACGAAGTCCTGCTCGCGGTAGTCCACCAGGACGTCCGCGCCCAGCTCCGCGCAGCGGTCCAGCTTCTCCTTGCCGCCCGCCGTGACCGCCACCCGCGCCCCGACGGCCTTGCCCAGCTGGATCGCCATGGTGCCGATCCCGCAGGACCCGCCGTGCACCAGCAGGGTCTCGCCGGGACGCAGCCCGGCGACCATGAACACGTTGGACCACACGGTGCAGACGACCTCGGGCAGCGCGGCGGCCGCCACCAGGTCGACCCCGGCGGGCACCGGCAGCAGCTGACCCACCGGGACGGCCACGCGTTCCGCGTACCCGCCGCCGGACAGCAGCGCGCACACCTCGTCGCCCACCGACCAGCCGGACACCCCCGGCCCCAGGGCGACGATCCGCCCGGAACACTCCAGGCCCGGGTGGCGCGAAGCGCCGGGCGGAGGATCGTAGAACCCCTGCCGCTGAAGGACGTCGGCGCGGTTCACGGCGCTCGCCGCGACCTCGACGAGCACCTGCCCCTCGCCCGCCACCGGATCGGGTACCTCGGCCCAGACGAGGGCCTCGGGGCCGCCGGGCTGCTCGATGGTGATCGCATGCATGGCCCGGAATCTACGCGACCCGGCGCGCCCCGCCCAGTAGGGTCCGGGCCGACGCCCCGGTCAGTCCGGCGGGCCGAGCGTGACGTGATGGGCCGTCGGAGGCGCGGCCCGCACGATGGTGATCAGTCGGTCCGTCAGCTGGAGCGGGCTCGCGTGCGGGTCGTCGTAGGCGAGGAGCCGGTGCCCGCGCAGCACGCTGACCACCAGGTCCTCCGTCTCCCGTACCCCGCGCCCGACTTCGGCCTTCCGGACGGGCCGTTCGATCAGGTCCAGGCCGCTGCCCTGGTGGATCAGGTCCTCCATCACGGTGCCCGCGCTCGGACTCAGCACGGACAGGCCCAGGAGCCGTCCGGCCGCGCTCGCGCTGGTGATGACCGCGTCCGCGCCGGACTGCTTCAGCAGCGGGGCGTTCTCCTCCTCACGGACCGCCGCGACGATCTTCGCCCCGCGGTTGAGCTGGCGGGCCGTCAGCGTCACCAGCACCGCCGTGTCGTCGCGCTGCGTGGCGATGACGATCTGACGGGCCTTCTGGACCTCGGCCCGCAACAGGACGTCGGAGCGGGTGGCATCGCCGACGACCCCCGTGAGCCCCTCCGCGTTGGCGGTGTCGATCACCTTGGCGCTGGGGTCGACGATGACGATCTGCTCCCTCTGGAGGCCGGTCGCCAGCAGCGTCTGCAGGGCCGAGCGGCCCTTGGTGCCGAAGCCGACGACGACCGTGTGCTCACGCAAGTTCTTCCTCCAGCGGCGCAGCCGCCACTCTTCGCGGGTGCGTTCCGTCAGCACCTCCAGCGTGGTGCCGACCAGGATGATCAGGAACAGCACGCGCAGCGGGGTGATCAGCAGGATGTTGATCAGCCGTGCGCTGTCGCTGTACGGGACGATGTCGCCGTAGCCCGTCGTCGACAGGGTCACGGTCGCGTAGTAGAAGCAGTCGAGGAGGTCGACCTCCTCGTTGGCGTTGTCGTGGTAGCCGCCGCGGTCGAGCCAGACGATCAGGACCGTCAGCAACAGCACGCACAGCGCCATCAGAAGCCGCTTCGCGACCTGCCGCAGCGGCTTCTCGACCACACGGTTGGGGAGCTTGATCCGGCGCGAGACGAGCTTCTCGTCCGCGTCCCGGGCCATGGCGTCGTCGCCGTGCAGTTTCACGTGAAACATCCCCCCGAGGCCCAGGGCAGGTCGAGGACCTCCACGTCCTGCCCGGACCGCACGCCGTGCGGGGGTACGACGGCCAGTGCGTCGGCGGCGGCCACTCCGCGGAGCATCGCCGGGCCGTTGTAGTGCAGCGGTACGGCGTGCTCGTCGGTCAGCAGGACCGGCACCAGCCGGGTGTCGTACGGGTGGCCGTGTACGTCGCCCTCGACGGACACCGTGTACCGGGGCCGCTGGCGGCGGCCGGCGAGGGCCCGCAGCAGCGGCTCGGCGAGGGTCAGCAGCCCGGAGACCGCGGCCAGGGGATTGCCGGGCAGCCCGACCACGTGACGGCCGTCGGTCCGGTCGCCCAGGCGGGCCAGCAGCATCGGATGCCCCGGCCGCACGGCCACCCCGTCGACGAGCAGCTCGGCCCCGGCGCGCTCCAGGACGGGGTGCACGTGGTCGACGGGGCCCGAGGCGGTGCCGCCGGTGGTGACGACCAGGTCGGCGGTGGATCCGGTGACCGCGGCGAGCAGGGCCTCGGCCCCGTCCGGGTCGTCGCCGAGCCGGCGCGTGCCGATGACCTCGGCGCCGAGCCGGGTCAGCCACGGCCCGAGCATGGGGCTGAGGGCGTCCCGGATCAGGCCGTCGTGGGGAAGGCCCTCGGTGAGGAGCTCGTCGCCCAGCACCAGGACCTCGACCCGGGGGCGGGGCCGGGTCAGGAGTTCGTCGTAACCGGCGGCCGCGGCGAGGCCGAGGACGGCCGGGGTGACGAGGGAGCCCGCGGGCAGCAGGAGGTCGCCGGAGCGGCATTCCTGGCCGCGCGGGCGGATGTCCTGTCCGGTGCTGACGGGCCGGGCGGGGTACAGCTGGGTGCCGGACTCGCGGGCGTGCTCGCTGCGGATGACGGCGCTGGTGTCGGTGGGGATCCGGGCGCCGGTGGCGATCCGGACGGCCTCGCCGTCGGCGAGGGGAGCGGGCGGCTCGGCCCCGGCCAGGACCCCCTCGCCGGGGCGGATGTTCCAGGGGCCGGGTCCGGCGACGGCCCAGCCGTCCATGGCGGACGTGTCGAAGGAGGGCAGGTCGCCGAGGGCGTCGAGGGGTGCGGCCAGCACCTCGCCGTGCGCGTCCGCGAGGGCGACCCGGTGCGTGCGGGCGCGGACGCCCGTGCCGGCCCGGGCGGCGGTCTCCCGGGCGCGCTGCCAGGGCGCGGCGCGGTGGCCGCCGCCGTCGGGGGTGCGGCTGACCAGCGCAAGGGCCTCGTCCAGGGCGTTGTCGGCGTCGGTACGGGTCATCCGGAGCCGTTCTCCTCGGGGTGTGGGGGCTGGGCCTCGGCGGCCCAGCGCAGGGCCAGTTCGGCGGCCTTGCGGGAGGCTTCGGCCACGGCCTGGGCGGGGTCGGCACCCGCTGCCTCCGCGCGCGCGGCCGCGTAGCCGACCAGGAAGGTCGTCAGCGGGGCGGCGGGCCGGGCGACGCCGTGGGCGGCGTCACGGGCGACGTCGAGCAGGGTGGTGATGTCGACGTCGACGTCGATGCCGAGTTCGTTCTTGGCGGCGGTGATCCATTGCTCCAGCACGCTTCCATGCTCCCTGATCCGGGCACGGGCCGCCGCCAGGTCTTCCCAGGTGTCGCAGTCGAAGGAGGCGAGGGGTTCGGCCGCGGTGACGGTGGCCAGCCGCAGTTCGGCGGTGAGCGCGCGCAGCGGGAGGCCGCCGAGGTGGCCGTGCTCGGCGGCGAGCAGGGCCGCCTCGCGGCGCAGCGGTTCGGCGCGGTACGCGGCGACCAGGGGCTGGTCGCGGCCCTCGGGGTCCCTCAGCAGGGCCCCGTCGCCGGAGCCGGCGGACGCGGCGGTGAGCAGGGCCCGGACGGTGCCCCGGTCGAGGAAGGGCAGGTCGGCGGAGAGTACGAGGACCAGCTCGGCGGTGGTCGCCCGCAGCCCGGCGTCCAGCGCGGCCACGGGGCCGCCGCCGGGCGGGTCCTCCAGGGCCCAGCGGACGGGGCGTGCGGTGGGCCTGCGGGGGCCGACCACGACGGTGGCGGTGGCGTCCGCGCAGGCGGCCAGGACGCGGTCGAGGAGGGAACGGCCGCCGACGGGGAGGGCGGGCTTGTCGGCCCCGCCGAGCCGCCGGGCGGCGCCGCCGGCCAGGACGATGGCGTCGTAGGTCATGCCCCGAGTATGCGGCGGGCCGGCCGGGGGCGAAGGGGGGGCGCTTACGCGTGATGTACGCGGAGCCGGGGTGTGCCGGGTTCCGGGGCGTGCCGGGTTCCGGGGTGTGCCGGGTTCCGGGGCGTGCCGGGTTCCGGGAGCCGGGCGCCCGGTGCGGGACGCCCCGGCACGGGCCCGCTCCCTCACGCCGGCCGGGCCGGGTGGCCCTCGGTGCCGTCGGGGCCGGACGCCGTGCGGGCCGTTCCCGCACCTTCGTGCCGACCGGGCGGGGCGCCGCGCGGGCCGTTCCCGCGCTGTGCCGCGCGGCGCCGCCCGAGTGGGCCGGCGGGCGTGAAGCGGGCCGGTCCGCGGCCGGCTTGGTGTGCCGGGACGGGTCGAAAGGTCCAGCCGGTCGGCCGTGTCGGCCGCGCGGGGCGTTGCGGCGCCTTCGTGTCTTCCGGACCGGCCGGGCAGGCGGGGCGCCGTGACCCGGGGACTGGTCCCGCGCCTTTCCACCAGCCCGCCCCCAGTACCCCGGCGGGTACGAAGTGGGCCGGTCCGTGGCCCGCTTGGCGTGCCGGGAGCGGCCGAGCGGTGCAGTGCGGTGGGATCACCGGGATGGCCCGGGGGCGGGTCAGCTGTCCGGCACGGCACGGCACGGCACGGCCCGTGGCGGGGCGGCGGTGGCCGTCCCCCGCTGCGCCTCGGGGCCCTGACGGGCGGTCATCACGCCGAGGGCGGGCGTGCGGTGCGCGCCCGTCGTCAGGGGCGGGGGCGGCGGGCGCGAGGATCGGGTATGCGTCGGTCGGGCCCGGTACGGCCGCCGCTGCCGGGTGGTGTGACCCCCCCCAGCGCCGGAGGGGCTCCCGCGTACGTCCTGTACGCGGGAGCCCCTCCGGATCGCGGTGCTTCCCCTCGGCCCCGGCGACCGCACGGCACGGCTGCCCGGGGTCCGGCGGGTGCCTACAGGTACGGGCCCGAGCGGATCGCGCCGTGGGGGCCGTCCTCGTCCTCGTCGTGCGAGGCACCCGCAGGCAGTGCGCGGCGCATCTGCTCCAGCTGGGCCCGCGCCGCCATCTGCTGCGCGAACAGGGCCGTCTGGATCCCGTGGAAGAGACCCTCCAGCCAGCCCACCAACTGCGCCTGGGCGATCCGCAGTTCCGCCTCGGACGGGATCGCCTCCTCCGTGAAGGGGAGGGACAGGCGCTCCAGTTCCTCGACCAGCTCCGGGGCGAGGCCGTCCTCGAGTTCCTTCACCGAGGCGGCGTGGATGTCCTTGAGCCGGACCCGGCTCGCCTCGTCGAGGGGTGCGGCGCGCACCTCTTCCAGGAGTTGTTTGATCATGCTGCCGATCCGCATGACCTTGGCAGGCTGTTCGACCATCTCCGTCACCGGGACCTCGCGCGACTCGTCATCGGCGCCGCCGACCGCCGTCCCGTCCTGTCCCACGATCAGGACGTGCGGGGGACTGTCCTGCGACCGTTCACTCCTCGGCATCTCCATGCCGTCATTCTCTCGCACACCGTCTTACCCACACGGTGTGCCCCCGTACGGGCGTGATCCACCCTGTACGGGGGCCGCAACCTCAGCCCGCCGCCCGGCGGGCCAGTGCGCCGTTCGAACGGGTGACCAGGGCCGCCAGGAGGGCCGCGCCGAGCGGGACCAGGACCAGCAGTCCGGCGATGGTGTCCCACGGCACCGAGATCGGTACGTAGATCTCGGCGTCGCGCGCCGTGGCGTAGCCCAGCTCCAGGCCGTGCCTGACCAGGCGCCGCTGCTCGTTCTCCTGGGTGAGCCGGAGCCCGACGGCCGGCAGGATGCCCGCCGCGGCGCCGAGCACCACGCCCATCAGGGCGACCACCCCACACTGGAAGCCGCTGAGCGTGCGGCGCACCCGCGGGGCCGCGCCGACCGCGGCCAGGGTCTTCAGGTCGGCCTCGGAGTCCGCCTGGGCCAGGCCGGTCGCGATGCCGGCCGCGCCGATGGTGACCAGGCCCGCGAAGACGCTGAGCGCGAGGACGCCCACCGTGCTCTGCCCCTCGTAACCCGACTCGATCTTGACCCGGGTGTCGGCGCCCAGCCGGTCGATGTCCCCGTCGAGCCGTTGCCGCTGCTCGCTGCCGGCCTTCCCGTCGAGGCGGAAGTACGAGCCGACGGGGGCGGTGGCGATGCCGGCCGCCTTGGCGGCGGCGGGCGGGACCACCAGGTTCAGGCCCCAGCTGTTCGTGCCGGCCGGGGCCGTGTGCACCGGGAGCCGCTTGTCCGCGCCGGGCACTTCGGCGTGCTTCGCGAGGGCCGCGTCGGCCGCCGCCGGGTCGGTGACGATCCGCAGGGTGACCGTGCCGTCCTTGACGATGCGCGGGTCGAAGGCGACGGCCCGGCCGTCCTTGAGGGCCGCCACCGAGCCGGGGTCGGTGACCGCCAGGACGGACATCAGCTTCTCGTCGGCGACGACGGTGTCCGAGACGGGGACGAAGTCCCGTACCGCGCAGCGCGGGTCGTCCTGCCGCAGACGCTTGACCTCCGCCGGGGGGAAGGAGGCGGCCCCGTGTTCGGCATCGTTGAGCGGACAGCGCTGCTCTTTCGGGGTGATGACCTCGACCCGTCCGCAGCCCGGCTCCGAGGAGCCTCGGGAGCAGCCCGGGTTGCCGGCGACGAGCCGGTCCGCGTCGGCCCGTACGGCCAGCGGCAGGTCCTTCGCGAGGGTGTCGCGCAGGGCCGGTACGTCCTTGTGGCCGCGGTTGTCGCTGGCCATCAGGTAGCCGGAGCCGGTGGGGAGCTCGGCGGTGTACTCGTGGCGGGCCTGGACGTCCTTGCTGTGCTGGTACGTGGCGACGGCCACGGTTCCGGCGACGGCGGCCAGGACCGCGGCCACGGCGGGCGCCGTACGCCCCCGGTTGCGGACGGAGTCGCGCAGGGCGAGCCGGGGCGACAGGGGCAGCAGCCGGCCGAGCCGCCCGAAGAGCCCGACCAGCACGGGGGTGAGGGCGACGACGCCCAGTTCGGCGAGGGCGCTGCCGCCCGAGACGAAGGTGGGGCTGATCCGGTACTCGGCCCCGTAGAGGGCGATCGTGACGCCGCCGGCGATGGCGAGCAGGCCGATGACGGGCAGCACCCGGCCGGCCCGGCGGACGCCGCGACGGCCGGTGAGAGAGGCCAGGACGGTCTGCCGGGAGGCGGTGACGGCAGGGGCGATCGCGGCGAGCACGCCGGTCAGCACGGCGAGCCCGGCGATGCCGAGGATCTCCAGCGGGCGGACGGCGAAGCCGCCGAAGCGGCTGCCGATCTGCTCCTCCAGGACGGGCCGCAGCCCGAGGGTGAGGGCCGTTCCGATCGCGGTGCCGATGAGGGCGGCGGCGGCTCCGATCACCAGGCCGCCGGAGAGGACCACGGCGCGGATGTGCCGGCGGGCGCCGCCGTTGGCGCCGACCAGGCCGAGCTGGCGGCGGGAGCGCCGGGCGCCGACCGCGAAGGCGGGTCCGGCGAGGAGGCAGACCTCCAGCATGGTCAGACCCACGACGGTGGCCAGGACGGCCTGCTCGGTGACCTTGCCGCCGTCGTTGTCCTGGGTGTAGCGCTCCTTGGGCTCCTGCTTGAACAGGGGCACCTCGGCGTCGGCGGGCGGGCGCCGGGTCACGGCGCGGGAGTCCACCAGGGCGCCCTTGGCGTTGGCCGCCACGACGGCGTTCCACGTGAAACCTTCGCCACCGGTCGAGACCAGGTAGGAGGTGCTGGTGTGGAGCCCGTTTCCCGAGTCGGCCCGCAGGGCCCGGTCCAGCGGGGCGAACAGGGTCCCGGGGAGGGCCAGGAGCTCGGGGGTGCGCAGGCTGGACGGGAGCTCGTAGGCGCCGACGATGCGGTAGGAGGAGGGGGAGCCGCGCGGGGTGGCCGCGGAGCCGACGTGCAGCCCGGACTCCTTGAGGAAGGTGTTGGTGGCGATGACCTCGCCGGGGCCCTGCGGCAGCCGGCCGCGGTCCAGCGTGATCAGGCCGCGGGTCAGCGGGCTGTGGACGTCCAGTTCGCGCAGTTCGGTCATGAGCAGTCCGTGGGCGCTGTGCACCTTGATGTTGCTCTTGCCGTCCTCGGCGACCTGGGCGCCGGCCGGGATCGCGTCCTTCAGTGAGGACGGCTTCCGCTCCGGGGCGGGCCGGTACTTCTCGTAGCCGCCGACGGGGGCGTAGCGCCGGCCGTCGGGGTGCTGGAGGATCGGGCCGTCGAGACCGGTCTCGGAGAACCGGGCGTCGGCGGCGCCGATCTGACGGGTCAGCTGCTGCTCGGTGGTCAGCTCGGAGCTGCGCAGGGTGAGGTCGGCGGCGCTCACTCCGACGATCGGCAGGGCGATCATCGACAGGACCAGGACACTGCGGCCCTTGGCGCGCCAGGCGTCGCGGCGGGCGATGCGCAGGGCCGCGACCCAGGGGTGGTACCAGGAGCCGAACAGTGAGCTCACAGGCCGGCCGCCCGCCCGGAGAGCAGCGAGTCGGCCTGGCTGCGGAGGGTTTCGTCGACGACGCTGCCGTCGCGCAGGAAGACGACCCGGTCGGCCCAGGCGGCGAAGCGGGGTTCGTGGGTGACGAGGATCCCGGCGGCGCCCGCGTCGCAGCGGGAGCGCAGCAGAGCGAGGACGGATTCGCCGGTCTCGGAGTCGAGGGCGCCGGTGGGTTCGTCGGCGAGGACCAGGCGGCGGTCGCCGACCAGGGCGCGGGCGAGGGCGACGCGCTGCTGCTGGCCGCCGGACATCTCGTCGGGGAAGCGATCGGCGAGGGGGCGCAGGCCGATCTCGTCCAGGGCGTTGAGGGCGGCGGCGCGGGCCTTGCGGGCGGAGGTGCCGTCGAGTTCGAGGGGCAGGGCCACGTTCTCTGCGGCGGTGAGGGCCGGGATGAGGTTGTAGTCCTGGAAGACGTAGCCGATGCTGCGGCGGCGCAGGGCGGCGAGCTGTCGGGGTCCGGCGGTGGTGATGTCCACGCCTTCGACGATGACGTGGCCGCTCGTGGGGGTGTCGAGCCCGCCCGCGAGGGTGAGCAGGGTCGACTTCCCGGAGCCGGAAGGGCCCATGACGGCGACGAGCTCTCCGGCGTGGACGCTCAGGTCGATGCCGCGCAGCGCGTGCACCTCGGTGGCGCCGCTGCCGTGGGTGCGGACGAGCCGGTCGAGCTGGAGTACGGGCTGGGACGCGGACCGGGGTGCGGTGCGGCCCCCGGTCCGGGGTATGGCCTGGGAACGGTGCTGGTTGGGCATGAGGGATCCCCCCTGGAAAGGTGGTTCAGCCGCGCCGCGTACGGGCGCTGCGGGGCCGGACGGCGGTGGCGTCTGCGGCGGGGTCGGTGGTCCGGGGTGCGTCCGGGGCGGGCGGCGGTGCGGGCTCGGCGGCGGCGCGGGCGGCCAGCCGGACCAGCCGGGACTCGGAGTGGTCGAGCCAGCGGGCCTCGGCCTCGGTCTGGAAGATGAGCTGTTCCAGGACCAGCAGCCAGGCCAGGTCGTCGCGTTCGTCGGAGCGGCCGCTCTCGATGGCGGTGACGGCCTGGGCCTTGAGCCGGGTGTAGTCCTGCATCGCCTTGATGGTGGCGTGCCGTTGGGACTGGATGACGGCGCGGATGTCCACGCCGGGGGCGCCCACGGCCATGGCGAGCTTGATGGAGAGCTCGTCGCGGGGCGGGTTGGTGCGGTCGACCGGGCGCTCGTACCACTCGCGGAGTTCGGCGCGGCCGTTGTCGGTGATGGCGTAGAGGGTGTGCCCGGCGGTGTCCTCGCCGCCGGGGGCGACGAGCCCGTCCCGCTCCAGGCGGCCGAGGGTCGTGTACACCTGCCCGACGTTGAGCGGCCAGGTGGAGCCGGTGCGGGATTCGAATTCGGAACGCAGCTGGGACCCGTAGCGGGGGCCCCGTTCCAGCAGGGCGAGAAGCCCGTGACGGATCGACATACTGAGTATGTATACCTTGGCATACCCGGTATGTATACCCAGTATGGTCCGCGTGGCCCGGACGGCGCCCCGGTCGGCGCCCTCGGCTAGCGCCCCTGGCGCAGCCGCACGCCCATGTACCCGAGGCCCAGTCCCATCAGGGCCAGTCCGGTGCCGAGCGGCAGTATGTGCGCGGCCAGGTCGGCGGCCCGTCCGTTGGGTTCCGCGCCGACCGCGGTGACCGCGGAGGGGTGGCTCGGGGCGGGACTGCGGGGGGAGTTGCGGGAGGGGCTCCGGGCGGGGGCCGGGGTGGCGCCCGGGGGCACGTGCGCGGACGCGGCCGGATCCGGGTTCTGGGGCCGCGGGCGGGCCGGGTGCACCGCGTGGGGAGCCGCGGCGAACTCGGCGGCGGGGGGCTCCTCGGCGGGCCTCCCGGGGTGCTCCCGGCCGACGCCGGCCGCGCTGCCGGCGAGCTCCTCGTAAGCCTCTTCCGGCACTTCGGCCACCACGGCGGCCGCCTTCGCCCCGGCCGCCGTCGCGGCGAGGGCCGCGGGCGCGCGGGCGGGGGGCGGC